>JBLIHD010000154.1:0-5064 GCA_047636335.1 Flavobacterium sp. | reverse complement strand
ATGTGACTTTCAAAGAGGATAATGATACTACTAATGAAGTTACCGGTTATGCGTTGCGAGCCAAAACCGATCTCAGCCCTAATGCGTAGTAGCGCAAGCACACTCAAATTAAACCCGGATGAAGACAGAATAATCAGAGTTCTTAATGTAATGGATAAATATTTAAATAATATAACTATTCCATGTTAGACTCCTTTATCAATCTATTTTTGTTAAAAATTCTCTTTTCCAATAGTACTGAATCGGGGTTTATAATAATCATCAGAATAACAGTAGTGATTGTCCGTAATGCGATTATATTTCTATCTATTTTAACCAATTGAAGCTGAGAAAATCTTTTATTTGGGGGTAAATTTTTTTAAGAGTTTCCATTTTTAAAAATCATAAAATATTGGGATTAATAATGTAGCAAGTATCCAGAAAATAATATTTAGAGGAAGTCCTATCTTGAAAAAATCTGTGAATTTGTAATTGCCCGCAGCATAAATCATTGTATTAGTTTGATATCCTACCGGAGTAAGAAAACTTGAAGAGGCTGCAAAAGCTATGGCAAATAGAAATGGTCTGGCATCAACGCCCAAAGTATCTGCTGTTGAAATAGCAATTGGAGCAAGAAGTACTGCTGCTGCGGTGTTTGATATTATTCCAGTCAATAGGAAAGTTAATAAATAGAGGGCTGACAGCAGTGCAATAGGGCCCCAATTTCCAAAGAATCCAATTAGTTTTTCTGCCACAAGGTTTGCAGTTCCCGAGCTCTCCATTGCAGTCCCCATACTTATTGCTCCGGCTATCAGGAAAATAACCTGCCAGTTTATTGATTTGTAAACTTCCTTGATTGTAATTGAACGAAAAATTACCAGAAGGGTAACTCCGATGATTGAACTTGCCATTATGGTAATGATATTTAAAGCCGCCATTACAATTACAAAACAAAGAATAGAAAAAACGATTAATAACTTTTTCTTTTTAATAGGTTTCTTTTCTTCTGTTTCTGAGATGATCAAAAACGGACTTTCATTAATGAGTTCAGGGCTTTTTAAGTCGTCGAGGAACTTGTTTTTAATCCTCAAAAGTAGAAGATCTCCAGAATTCAAAATTGTCCGAGAAAGTTTCTCATGCAGTATGCCCTTGCGTCCTTTAATAGCAAGAACAATTGCTTTATATTGATATTTGAATCGGGTTTCTGAAATTGTTTTGTGGTGGAGTTCAGAGTTAGGAGTTACAATCGCCTCGACAATACTAACTTCTTTTGAACTGAGGTCTTCATCTTTCCATTTTCCTTCAATTATCTCAATCCCCTCACGAGCTTGTATTTTTTTTATCTGCGATATATTAACCCGCAAACGAAGCACATCTCCCACTTCTAAAACTTCAGAATAATGCAACTCAGAGAATTTCTCTGTATCTCTTCTGAAACCAATGATATCAATTTCAAGTTCTTTTATAATTGGGGATTCAGAAATTGTTTTGCCTACAGATGGTGCTTGTGGAAGTAATCGGATATCTGTAAGGTAGTTGGCCATTTCAAATTTCTGTGTTAGATCTTCCACAGCACCCCTATCGGGGATAAGCTTTGAGCTAAAAAAAATCAGATATACGCAGCCTGTTGCAAAGAATATCAAACCTAGAGGAGCCATTTCAAACATTCCAAAACGCTGCAATCCTTTCTCCTCAGCAATGCTGCTTACTAGAATATTCGTAGATGTTCCTATTAGTGTGCAAACACCTCCAAACATGGAGGCAAAAGAAAGAGGTATTAGAGTTTTTGAAGCACTGATCTTTGCTTTTGCAGAAGCAGCTAAGATTATCGGGATAAAAACAGCAACTACAGGCGTGTTATTTATAAATGCAGAAATAACCCCAGTAAGGATCATGATAAGTAAAATACCTTTTGTTTTGCTTTTTACGAGTACCTTGGAAAGATAGTAGCCGATCGCCCCTAATTGCCCTGTCTTAAGAATGGCAGCGCTTAGCGCAAACATGGCCGCTATGGTGACGGTAGCGCTGTTGCTGAAACCCTTAACGGCTTCCGAAGGGGTCAATACTCCAGAAACCATAAACAACGATATTATTACTAGGCCAATCACATCAACAGTAAGCCATTCAGTAATAAACAAAATTACCGCAATTATTATAATCCCTATAGTTATCCACTGGTCAGTTGTCATATGTCCGGGGGTGTTTTTTTGCTTTTAGGCTTTTATTATCGGGTATCAGTTTATCTTCTATTTAGTTTGTGTTCTAATAGGATCGCCGTGATGGTTCCCGTATTCAGGTTTTTGATTAAATCACAATTTACTTCTATCAGATTTCTGAAATTTTAAGTTTAAATCGTATAATTTTTTTTGTTGCTAATAAGGCAAAGGGCGTTACATTTGAAATAGTAGTAAATAGTTATGAAATAGAATTTTTTTTATTTTTTTTAGATTTGATCGTCAACTAATTCCTCTATATCTTTAGTTTTTTCAATGTGATTCATCTTTATAATCTCAATACTTATCTTATTTAATTTTTTATTTTCCTTTACGTAAATAGAGTTGAATTCAGTTTTAACGGCTTCTAATTTAGATGGGCTTGTGAACATCATTGCATACGCTTCTTTTAATGACCGACTTTTAATTACATCAGAGAAAATATCTTTCCACTCGTGAAAATTTAAAGTAATGGGGTTATATGAGTTAACTGGTTTCGTAATTCCATAAACGGCTCGCTCTTGTTCTGCTTTAAAAGTTCCAAATATTCTGTCCCAAATAATAAGTGTTGATCCAAAGTTCTTGTCCAGGTATTGATCATTTGTTGAATGATGAACTCTGTGATGAGATGGTGTAACAAAAATGTATTCAATTAGAGCCGGTAATTTTCTAATATATTCGGTATGAATCCAGAATTGATATAGTACTTCGATTTGATGGCATATGAAAAAAAGGACAGGATCAAACCCCATTAAAATTACGGGAATAAAGAAGATGAATTTAATGTGCTGTGTCCACCCTAATCTAAAAGCTACAGACAAGTTATATTTTTCTGAATTGTGATGTGTAACATGAGTTGCCCACCAAAAACGATTAACATGCGTTAATCGATGTGACCAGTATCTAAAAAAATCTATAGCAATAATGCAAAGAATATAGGCCCACCATTCGCTTGGTATACTCCAGGGAACGAGATTGTAAAAAAACAAAATTATTCCGAAAATTCCTATTTTTAATAAAGCGGAGATAGCAACATTTACAATGCCGATAAATGTAGCCGATATAGTGTCTAAGCTATTGTAATAATCTTTTTTTTGAACAATCGTGAGAATCCACTCTAAAATAACAAGTAAAATCATCGGAATGGCTGCAATTTGGATAATGTTTAATCCTATTACTTGATCTAACAACATTTCCATAGATAAAGGATTTTCTTTCATATCGTAAAATTATAATGGAGTTGTTTCCGTTGTAGAGCTTCCAAGTTGTTTCGACGTTTCAAGATGAGAAATTAATGTAGACCATCTGGTTAAATATCCTAAATAAAGCGCGTAATGGTCTTTCGGTGTTTCTTTTACAAATTTCACATTAAAGCACAAAAAACGCTATTATCTAATTGAATACTTTCATCTTATCTAAGTTAGTTTTTTAAACTTTAATTCCACCAATAATGTTCCACTAATTTCGGATCTATAGTATTGATCCTCTGCAGGTTTACGGAAGTATAGAGAAACGCGTTAGGACGCGTTTTTTCCTGTGTTTTAAGAGGTAAGGGGGGGTGATAAATTGATTTATGCTTTTGCTATACTACCAAATTGTTATTCTATCCTTCTTCTCCAAAAACATTTTATCTCCCGGTTTTACATTAAAGGCCTCGTAAAAAGGAAGCGTATTCATTAAAGGACCATTGACACGCCAAGAGGGCGGGGAATGGGGATTGTTGTTAATCCACAAACGCAGGAACTCGTCTTTCATTTTTACTCTCCATATTTTGGCAATAGACAAAAAGAAGCGTTGGTCTGGAGTAAAACCGCCAATTTTTGTGGAGTCCTGTCCTTCTTTGGTCATTTTAAAAGCATCATAAGCAACCGCTATTCCAGCAATATCTGCCGTGTTTTCACCAACGGTCATGGCACCATTAATGTGTAAACTATCCAAAACGGTATATGTGCTGTACAAATCGATAACCTGTTGTATTCTGAATTTAAACTTCTTATAATCATCTTTTGTCCACCAGTTTTTTAAGTTACCATTTTTATCGTATTGTGCGCCTTGGTCATCAAAAGTATGGGTTAGTTCATGGCCTATAACCATTCCAATACCGCCATAATTAAGCGCATCATCTGCATTATTGTCAAAATAAGGGGGTTGTAAAATACCTGCCGGAAAAACAATTTCATTTGCGGTAGGATTATTATATGCCGTTACTGTTGAAGGTGTTGTGAACCATTCTGATTTATCAACAGCCTTGTCTAATTTTGCCAATTGACGTTGATTTGCAGCTGCAGCTGCTGACACGATATTCTCAAAATAGCTGTCTCTGGATATGTGGACATTGCGGTAATCTTTCCATTTAACGGGATATCCTATTTTCTTAGTAATGGCAAACAGTTTTTCTTTCGCTTTTTCTTTCGTGCCGTAACTCATCCATTCCAACTTATCAATTCTTGCAGCGTAAGCTTTTTGTAGATTATTCACTAGGAGCAACATACGTTTCTTAGCGTCCTCCGAAAAATATTTCTTTACATACAATTGCCCCAAGGCTTCGCCAAGGTAATTGTCAACGGCATAAACCATTTTTTCGCCACGTGATTTTTGTACAGCTTGACCAGAAAGTACTTTAGTATATTCAAATGCGGCGTCTACAAAAGGTTTGCTTAAATGATCAGCATATCTTTCTATAGAATTTGCTCTTAAGTACACTTTCCAGTTAGTGATAGGAATGGTCTTTAATAGGATATTAAGGGCGTCATAATAGGCCGGTTGGCCTACATCGATAGAATCGGTTTGGGCGCCTAATTTATTTAGAAAATTAGACCAGCCGATGTTGGTATGTCTTTTCGCAAGATCGGTCACAGCCATCTTATTATAA
>JBLIHD010000153.1:0-5085 GCA_047636335.1 Flavobacterium sp. | reverse complement strand
AACTTTAGAAAAACAAATGGCGATGCAAAAACTTGCAATGAAAAGCGGGAAATGGCTCCCAGAATTCGTACTTTTGCACTTTAACTACAACGTTTTCGACATGAATGCAACTATTGAAACTAATCCATTATTAGACCAATTGCCAAAACACTTGAAGCAATTTATTAAGCCTCAAGATTATAGCGATTACACGCCCATCAATCAGGCTGTGTGGCGCTACGTGATGCGCAAAAATGTAGATTACCTTTCAAAAGTGGCACACAATTCATATCTGGATGGTTTGAAGAAAACGGGAATAGAAATTGACAATATTCCAAGTATGTACGGCATGAACCGTATCCTTACGGATATTGGTTGGGCAGCCGTAGCAGTAGACGGATTTATTCCGCCAAATGCTTTTATGGAGTTTCAGGCCTATAACGTATTGGTCATCGCTTCAGATATTCGTCAATTGGAACACATTGAATACACGCCCGCCCCAGATATTATCCATGAAGGTGCCGGACACGCCCCTATTATTGCCAACCCAGAATATGCGGAATATTTGCGCCGTTTTGGAGAAATAGGCTGCAAGGCGATTTCTTCGGATAAAGATTACCAAATGTACGAAGCGATTAGACTGCTGTCAATAGTCAAAGAAGCGGAAGGCACACCACAAGCAACTATAGACGAAGCCGAAAAGGCGGTGGAAGATTTGCAAAATAATATGGGCGAATTATCAGAAATGGCCCAAATTAGAAATCTGCACTGGTGGACGGTGGAATATGGTTTGATCGGAACAGTTGAAAACCCAAAAATATACGGCGCCGGCTTGCTATCCTCCATAGGTGAGAGCGCGCATTGCATGACAGACAAAGTGAAGAAACTTCCTTATGAACTATCATCGGCAAATCAGAATTTTGATATCACTAAGTTGCAACCTCAGCTTTATGTAACGCCTAGTTTTTCGCATTTAAGTTTAGTCTTGGAAGAGTTTGCTAATAAAATGGCATTACGAACAGGCGGTTTGTCTGGAATAGAAAAACTGATTGAGTCTAGCGCCTTAGGAACTATTGAATTAAGCACAGGCTTGCAGGTCTCCGGTGTTTTTACAAATGTGATTGTGTATGAAGGGAAACCTATTTATATACAAACTACCGGAAAAACAGCTTTAGCTTCACGAGAAAAGGAATTAGTTGGCCATGGCACACTAAACCATGCGGAAGGTTTTGGCAGCCCTTTAGGAAAACTAAAAGGCATCAACCTTGCCATTGAGGATATGAGTCCTAAAGATTTAAACGCTTATAATATAACTGAAGGCAATAGCGTAAAACTGGAATTTGAAGGAGGTATTACGATTGAAGGGGAAATCGTTACGGGTTCTAGAAACCTGCAGGGAGAAATCATCCTTATCCGCATGAACAACTGTACTGTAACCCACGGTGAAACTGTATTGTTCCAACCGGACTGGGGAGTCTATGACATGGCGGTGGGTAAAAAATTAGTTTCGGCTTTTTCAGGTCCGGCAGATGCAAATAGTTTTGATTTGATTACAAATCTTCCGTCCAGCAAAACTATCAAAGCAAAACATAGTGCCGAGCGTGATGATTTGGAAAAGTTATACCAAGCCGTTCGCTCCATAAGAGAAACGAAAGACTCGAAAACCTCATTAGTTCCTGTCTTTAATAAATTAAAAGCAGATCATCCTAATGATTGGTTACTGACTGTTGAAATCGTTGAAATCTTGAAAGACAGAAACGAACCTCAACTACTAGAAGAGCTAATGACTTATCTTGAACATTTAAAACAAAGAAGACCTGAAGTGGCGCATTTAATCACTGGCGGTCTGGACTTGATTTCTCCTATTTCGAAATCCAAATAACAATTTCGTTTTTTTATGCTATATTTTTGCCAAGGAACTATGTTTTGGCGAGTTGATGTGGTGCGTCAGAAAATTCCTTTCGCTAATTTTTGAATCATCAATAGAAAACTTATGCTAAAAAAAAATTAGCTCGTCTTTACTATAAAAAATAGCTATATTTAAATTTCAAAATGAGAAATGAATATGTGCACTAGCGAGACGATAAAGGTTGAAATAGAAGACAAGATTATTTCTTGCAGCTACATAACCCCTGCAAATTGCAAAAACAAAACCCTACTCCTTTTTCTCCATGACGCTTTAGGATGTTCTGAAATCTGGAAAGACTTCTCTACAACATTATGTGAAAAAATGGGTTCAGTCGGTTTTATGTACGATCGCTCGGGTCATGGAAAATCAGAAGCGACCACCGTTAAATGGTCCAAAGGCTACCTAGAAGCGGAAGCCGATTTCCTAAAAAAAATCATCACGACACAAAACCTCAAAAACGTTGTTTTAATTGGGTCTAGCGACGGGGGAAGCATTGCCCTTCTCTATGCCGCAAAATACCAGGACTGCAAGGCAATCGTAAGTATTGCTGGCCATTCGAAGATGGAAGAGACGACGACTTCGGGAATACGCCATACGATTCAACATTCGCACAAAATCATTAGCCAATTAAAAAAATACCACGGTGACAAAACAAGCTGGCTTTTTCAGAATTGGCAAGACTGTTGGCTTTCGGATGCTTTCAATAATTGGAATATGGAAACTGAACTGCCTAAAATCCAGTGTCCAAGCCTTATCATTCAAGGAAAAAAAGACGAATATGCGACCGACGCACATTGCACGAGCATTGCACGTCTTATAGGCAAAAAAGCGAAAGCCGTCCTGATTGATGATTGCGGACATTTTCCTCACAAAGAACAACCTTCCCTAATTGCAGCAACAATCCACTCTTTTTTAAATTCAAAACCATGAAAAAACACAGTTATACCAGCGGCACCAGCGACGAACCCTTGTTGGGTCTCACCATTGGAGCTGCTTTTGAAGAAACCGTAAGCCGATTTCCTAAAAACGAAGCCGTGGTATCCAGACACCAAGACATTCGTTATACCTATGAACAGCTGGAAATTCGAGTGAACCAATGCGCCAAAGCTTTTTTGTCAGTCGACATCAAAAAGGGGGACCGCGTGGGAATTTGCGCTCCCAATTGTGTTGAATGGTTAATTGTACAAATAGCGACCGCCAAAATAGGCGCGATTTTAGTCAATATCAATCCCAGTTACAGGACCTACGAACTGGAATACGCACTAAATCATTCGGGCTGCAAATCTATTGTTATCGCGGACAAAAGCAAGCATATCGATTATAGCGAAATGCTGTACGAACTCATACCGAAACTAAAAGACAACCAGCTTCCCTCTTTCGACTGTGATGAGTTCCCATTGTTAAAATCGGTAATCTCATTAAGCAAAAAAAACCTGCATGGGATACTTCTGTGGGAAGAATTCATTGATATGGGAATCCGAATCGATTATCACGAATTGGAAAAAAGACAAAGCACCCTTTCTTTTGACGATCCCATCAATATTCAATTTACGAGCGGCACGACCGGAAGCCCAAAAGGAGCCACATTGAGTCATCACAATATATTAAACAACGGTTATTTAGCAACTAAAACGCAACGTATCACGGAGAAAGACAAAATCGTGATACCTGTGCCGCTCTATCACTGTTTTGGAATGGTTTTGGGAAACCTGGGCTGCATTAGTCAAGGCGCCACCATGATTTATCCAAGCGAGACTTTTGACGCGGAAACCACCCTTAAAGCGATTTCCGAAGAAAAAGCAACAGCACTCTATGGAGTTCCCACAATGTTTTTTGCCGAATTAGACCATCCCAACCTGAAACAATATGATCTAAGCAGTTTGCGAACGGGAATTATGGCCGGGTCGCTTTGCCCTACCGAACTCATGAAAAAAGTCCAGTCTGAAATGAATTTGAATGAAATGGGAATCGGCTATGGGATGACTGAAACCAGTCCGTTGAGCACTCAAACAAGACACGACTCATCATTCGAAAAAAGAGTGAGTACTGTGGGTAAAATATTGCCCCATACAGAAATAAAAATTATTCATCCAGAAACTCATCAAGTGGTTCCTATAGGGGAAACCGGAGAGTTGTGTACCCGTGGCTATTGCGTAATGCTGGGCTATTGGAACGATCCTGAAAAAACAAAAGAATCCATCGATTCCGCAGGTTGGATGCACAGCGGCGATCTGGCCACTATGGATGACGAAGGCTATATTAACATCGTTGGCAGAATCAAGGATATGATTATCCGCGGCGGGGAAAACATATACCCCAAAGTAATTGAAGAATTCTTGTACACCCATGAAAACATAAAAGACGTGTCTGTTTTTGGCGTTCCTGATGAAAAACTGGGAGAGCAAGTTTGCGTTTGGATTCAAATGCACAACAATTGTAAACTCACGGAAGTACAAGTTAAAGAATATTGTCGCGGAAAAATAGCGCATTATACGATTCCCCACTACGTGAAATTCGTACATGAATTCCCAATGACCGTTACGGGTAAAATTCGTAAAGTTGAGATGCGAGAAGCGATGAAAGCGGAATTAAATAGATAAAATCAAAATGCGTAGAAGCTTCAAAATTTCATGAATGGATATTGAGCAACCAACTTTCTGATTTTTGCCTTGAGATTGGTTTCAAATTTTACATGGCTTTCTGAATCTGGGTTGAACGGTCTATGCTGCAGTGACTTTTGAATTATTTCTACCTCATCCATGGTAGAAAAAGCTATTTCCGAAACTGTCGCTTCCTTAAAACGCTTCCATATATAATCTATAGCCAATTGGCTAGGGTGTAACATATCTTCCGCGTAGAAACGATAATCTCGGAGTTCGTCCATCATGATTTCGTAGCTAGGGAAATAATTGGCTGTTGATACTTTAAGATTGATCACTTGATGCAATGCAGATATTAGATTCGATTTACTCCATTGATTTTCCACAAAACCGTCTTTAGTGTGGCGCACTGGCGAAACTGTAAAAATAACATTACAATTAGAGTTTACGGAATGAATTAACTCCAGTGTATTGGCAATAGATTCTTTAATTTCACCAACTGATAGTAATTCTTTCTTGAACAGCTTTTGCGGCACTTTATGGCAGTTAGCGACAATAGAGTCACTTTCTATGTTCCGATACACCCATCCCGTTCCA
>JBLIHD010000152.1:0-5096 GCA_047636335.1 Flavobacterium sp. | reverse complement strand
TTAGGTTCCGTCATTAAAGTAAGCACCTTTGTACCTCAAAAAACCTTTGTACCTTTGAACATCAAAAAACCTTGAACCTCAAATAAATGAGAAAAGCCATATTTCCCGGATCCTTTGATCCCATAACCTTAGGCCATGAGGACATCATCAAAAGAGGTGTTTCCCTTTTTGACGAAATTGTAATTGCAATTGGAGTCAACGCCGAAAAAAAATACATGTTCACGCTTGAAGAAAGAAAACGATTTATCGAAGAAACCTTCAAAAACGAACCCAAAGTCACGGTGATTACTTATGAAGGCCTGACGATTGACCTGTGCCACAGAATAAAAGCCGATTTCATCTTGCGCGGTTTGCGCAATCCCGCCGATTTTGAGTTCGAAAAAGCCATCGCGCACACCAACAGACGTTTATCTAAAATAGAAACTGTATTCTTGCTGACCGCTGCAAGAACCTCCTATATAAGTTCCAGTATCGTCAGGGACGTCATCCGCAATGGCGGGGAATACCAAATGCTAGTTCCCACAGCGGTAAAGTTCGAGAAGTAAACAGTATCCAATATTAGGTTTGCAGTTGTTTGCAAACAAATTAGCCGTTCTCCCGACCCCTGTAAACTAAAACCTTAATACTGGAGAGCTGCTAATAACTTTGCAGAAAGTGCCTAAGAGCGGTATTTTCGCAAAATCAAAATAAATTTCAAATGAGTATAGAAAGAGAATTAAGCAAACGTAGTGGATCGAAATGTGAATTATGTGCCGCAACTGAAAACCTAAAAGTATATGAAGTTTTACCTACCAAAAAAGGTGGAATTGACGAAGCGATAATGGCATGTAGCACTTGTATTGACCAAATTGAAAATCCAGAGACGGAAGATCTAAACCATTGGAGATGTCTAAATGACAGCATGTGGAGTGAGCATACCGCGGTACAAGTGGTGGCATGGAGAATGTTAAGTCGCCTTCGTTCTGCGGGTTGGCCACAAGAATTGACTGACCAAATGTATCTTGACGAAGACACACTAGTATGGGCTCAAGCAACCGGAGAAGGCGAAGAAGACGAGAATAAAGTCACACACAGGGATGTGAACGGTGTAATTCTAGAAGTGGGAGATTCAGTAGTCTTGATTAAAGACCTAAAAGTAAAGGGATCCAGCATAGTGGCTAAACAAGGAACATCCGTTCGTAACATCAGACTGGACCATGATAATGGCGAATATATTGAAGGAAAAGTAGACGGACAGACCATTGTAATCGTTACACAATACGTGAAGAAATTGTAGTGACCAGTCAATTAATTGTCAGTGTTCAGTTTTTTAGTGTTCACAATTCTTTTGTGGTTAAAAAAAGTGCTCAGTGATTAGCCTAAAAACATAAAATCGTTAACGGTAAATACATACTGTTAAGGATTTTTTTTGGTTATCAACGAGCCACTGAACACTAATCACTCTTCGCAAATTGGTTACTAAAAAACTACTCCTCCTCTTTCTTAATCACTTTACGGGCAACTTCAATCTTAAACTTCTTGCCTTTCATTTTTTCGTCCTTGACGTTATGCAACAAGTCTTTCACTTTATTGAATTTCACCGCGGCAAAAGAGACAAAGTCCTTCACTTCGATTAATCCCAAATCGCCTTTTTCCAATTTCCCTTTTTGGGAAAAGAAACCTACGATATCTATTTTATTCAATTTATTTTTCTTTCCTCCGCTAATATAAATCGTCTGAAACTGCGGCGGTTTTGGCAAGGTGACAGCATTATCCACGGCGAATACTTTCATTCCGTAATCTATATAATCCGCTTTTTTCTCACTTTCATGAGAAATGATATAAGCCGTTCCAGAGGCTAGCATACGTGCCGTTCTACCATTTCTATGCGTGAATTCATCTTCTTTTGATGGCAGGTGATAATGAATAACATGGTTCATTTCCGGAATATCCAATCCACGGGCGGCTAAATCGGTTGTGATTAAATAACTTACACTTCCGTTACGAAACTGGATTAAAGCGCGTTCACGCTCATCCTGATCCATGCCTCCATGATAATAGGTAGAATAAATCCCTTTTTCGTTTAAAGTGTCACTAATACGTTCTGCCGCATCACGATGATTGCAAAAAACAATCGCTGATTCCGATTTTAGGGAACAAATCAGATTGAACAAACTTCCAATTTTATCTTTCTCTCTAGAAACCACCATTCTCATCGAAAGATTTGTTTCCTCCACGTTTTCGGGAATAAAATCTAAAACAGTTGGATTCACCACTCTGGTATATCTAGGAATCTCAATATCCGAGGTGGCCGAAACCAACACTCTTTTGTTAAGTTTAGTCAATTTCCCTATGATGAATGACATCTGTTCATGGAATCCCAATTGCAGTGATTTGTCAAATTCGTCCAAAATCAAGGTTTGGATTTTATCAGTCCTAAAAGTTCCTCTGTCTATATGGTCAGCTATACGCCCCGGAGTCCCAATTAAAACGGCTGGCGGATTACTTAAATTCTTGATTTCAGTGTCGATGGAGTGCCCACCGTAGCACACATTTACTTTATAATCCGTACCCATTTTTTTCCAAACTTGCTCAATTTGCAATCCCAATTCCCTTGAGGGAACCAGAATTAAACATTGCACTGACTGTATTTCAGGCTGCAACATTTCTAAAATTGGCAATAAAAAGGCCAATGTTTTCCCAGAACCCGTAGGGGAAAGCAGTAATACATTATTATCGTTCAGGATGGCGTCTTGTGCAACTTCCTGCATTTCGTTCAGGCTTTCGATGCCTAAATTCAAAAGTATATTGTTGGAATGGTGTTTCTTGTTCATTTTGCAAAAGTACTTAAAAAAAGTACTAAATGGTGAGTTTTTAGTTTTCTGTCTTAGTTTTCGTTTTTATAAATACCGTCGTTGAGATTCCTTTTCATAATACCCTAAAAAAAATATTACATTTGGCTTAGCCAATCAATAAATTACATATGAGATTATTCACTATCGCGTTACTGCTTTTTTCAATGTCCGTTTTCGCGCAAAAAGACACCAATCAAAAGACTATTTTCGAAAAGGGAAACGGAAATCAATCGGCAACATACCAGGAAACTATTGCCTACTATTTTCTTTTAGCCAAGGATTTCCCTTCAATAAAAATTCGAGAAATGGGGTTAACAGATAGCGGAGAACGACTGCATCTGGTACTATTTGATCCCGATAAAAAATTCGATGTAAAACAAAAAAATAAAGCGGTACTGTTAATAAATAACGGTATCCATCCTGGCGAACCAGATGGAATAGATGCCACTATGCAGCTCTTTCGGGATTTGGCCCTCGCCAAAATTAAAGTTCCAAAAAACACCATTATGGCAACTATTCCAGTATATAACATCGGTGGTGCCTTGAATCGGAATTCAACAACTAGGGCCAATCAGGATGGTCCTGAAAGCTATGGCTTCAGGGGTAACGCAAGAAATTATGATTTAAATCGTGATTTCATCAAATCGGACACCAAAAACACAAAAAGTTTCTACGAAATTTTTCACCAGCTGAACCCCGATGTTTTTATTGACAATCATGTAAGCAATGGCGCAGATTACCAATACAAAATCACCTATATCATGACCCAGCAAAACCAACTAGGAAGCGTACTGGGGAATTATTTGAAAACGAAAATGATGCCCGCGATAGTTACTAGTTTAGAACAAAAAAACCTTGAAAGCACGCCCTACGTGAACGCTTTTAGCGAAACGCCCGACAATGGTTTTGCGCAGTTTTTTGACAGCCCGAGATATTCCACAGGATACACTTCCCTATTTAACACCATAGGGTTTGTCGTGGAAACCCATATGCTGAAAAAATATGCCGATCGCGTCAAAGCTACTTACGAATACATGCTGGCAACGATGGATTACACCGATAAACATTTCCAAGAAATAAAAGACCTGCGATTACAGAACGAATCACAATATGCACCTAAGAAACCGTACACCATCAAATGGGAAATTGACACCACAAAGGTGTCTACTTTTTCATTTTTAGGATTTGAGGCGGGATATAAAAAAAGCGAAGCTACAACAGGTAGTAGGTTGTATTATGACAGGAGCAAACCTTTCGAAAAAGACATCCCCTACCTGAATGAATACAAATCGGTAAAAGAAATCACGATCCCAGATGCGTACATTATCCCAAAAGGATTTTGGCACGTTATCGATTTGCTTAAAAGCAATAATTTAGTATACTCACAGATCAAAAAAGACACATTGATTGAGGTGGAAAGCTATAAGATACAGGACTACAAAACAGCAAGTTCCGCTTATGAAGGACATTATGTGCACAGGGACACCAAAGTGAATGCAAACAAGGTGAAAGTGGCTTTCACAAGAGGGGACTATGTGTTCCCTACCAATCAAAAAGGCGTCAAGTATTTATTGGAAACCCTCGAGCCGCAAGGCGTAGATTCATTTTTTAATTGGAATTATTTCGATACTATGCTTCAACAGAAAGAAGGCTACTCAGAATACGTTTTTGAGGATACAGCTGCCCAATTGCTCAAAGAAGACCCAAAACTTAAAGCCGCATTAGAACAGAAAAAAATAACTGATCCAGATTTTGCCCAGAATCCAGAGCGCCAATTGAGCTGGATTTACAAAAACTCGGTTTATTACGAAAAGGCACATTTGCAATATCCCGTTTACAGACTACTGAATTAAATAAATCAACGCAAAAAAAAAATTTGTAGAGAATTACTTTGTAGTCAACCATGACCTACGTTTTTTTCTTTTTGAATTTACTGATGGTTATAAATAAAAAGGAACTTATAATCAATCTGATTATGAATCCCTTTTTATAGTAAGACGTTAAAAAATATAGTTTACGGAAGTGTTTTATTTTTCTTGCTCAAAAAGCAATTTTATGTTTTCGTAGGAATTTTTTAAGGCTTCTGGTATCTGATCAGGACTAAACCAAGCCACTTTTTCTATTCCTTCTTCTATTTGACCTTCGGGAATCCCTTCAAAATCTGAGTACATTTCGAACCAATGTGTTATTTTAAGCTTGAAAACACCGTTCCGTTTAAAAATATGATAGGTTTTCTGCAGCTTATTCGTAATTCGCAATTGG
>JBLIHD010000151.1:0-5096 GCA_047636335.1 Flavobacterium sp. | reverse complement strand
TTTGCTTTTGATCAGGATGAGGATGCGTTAGCTAACGCTTTGCCAGATGAGAGATTTGTTCTTATTAATGAGAACTTTAGATATATCAAGCGTTTTTTGCGCTTTTACGGTGTAAAAAATGTTGATGGTATTTTGGCTGATTTAGGTGTTTCGTCCCATCAGTTCGATGTGCCGGAAAGAGGGTTTTCAACCCGTTTTGACGCTGAATTGGATATGAGAATGAGTCAAAAAAACGATCTGAATGCCAATAGGGTCGTTAATGAATATGATGAAGCAAATTTGAAAAGAGTGTTCTTGGATTATGGGGAATTGAAAAATGCTCCGGTCTTGGCAAGAACAATTGTTGAGGCGAGAGAACAGCGGCCAATCAAGACAACTGATGAATTGAAAGAGGTTTTGGCGAAATTTTTACCTGAAAGAATCAGGAATAAAATATTGGCCCAAATCTATCAGGCCATTCGAATTGAAGTGAATCAGGAAATGGATGTTTTAAAGGAATTTCTTGAGCAGTCTTTGGAGATATTAAATCCGGAAGGAAGGTTGAGCGTTATTTCATATCATTCATTGGAAGATAGATTGGTGAAACGATTTATGAAAAACGGAATGTTTGAGGGAGAGCCTGAACGCGATTTCTTCGGAAATTTTTCGGTCCCGTTTAAAACGGTCGGAAAATTGATTGTTCCGGACAAAGAGGAGATCAAATTAAATAACAGAGCCCGAAGTGCTAAACTACGAATAGCCGAAAAGAAATAATCCTCACATCAGAAGGTAGGGGACGAAGCAGAACAAAAGACAGTAACTTTTAACATCCCGGCTTCCACTCTTATAGAGAGGGTCCAAAAGAAGGCAAATGAAAAACGGTTTTACAAATATACTGAAAGCGCGATTTCTTATAGATGATGATGCTATAAAAAATTGGCGTTTTATTGTTTTTCTTATCCTTTTGGCTATAATTATGATTGCTAATACGCAACAGTACGAGCAGAAAGTATTTAAGATTGCATCATTGACAAACGAAGTAAAAGAATTACGATCCGAATTTGTTGATAGACGTTCTCAATTGATGAAGTTAAGAATGGAATCAACCGTTTCCCAAAAGATGATTGAGAAAGAGATTTTTCCGTCAACTGTTCCTCCAGTTAAAATTAAAGTAATAAAAGAAGAAGAGAAAAATTTTCTTAAAAAAATATGGCAGTAGAAGATAAGCACATATCGTACAGAATCTACCTGGTTGCTTTTGCTATCTTTTTGATCGCGATCGCGATTGCCGTGAAATTGACAAATATACAGTGGGTTGAAGGGGATTATTATAGAAAATTAGCTAAAGAAAGAACGGTTAAGAATTTCGTCATTCCGGCAAATAAAGGGAATATCTATTCGGCGGACGGCAGCTTATTGGCGACTTCAATACCTAATTATACAATTCGGTTTGATGCTCTGGCTCCAAAAGTGGAAAATTTCGAAAAAAATGTGGTGGCATTATCTGATTCTCTGGCTACGTTTTTAGGTAAATCAAGTGGTTTTTATCAAAACGAACTTAGAAAGGCTAGGGCCAACAATAACAGATATTATTTGATTGCTCGAGGCTTAAGCTATACAGACTATATAAAAATAAAGGAATTCCCTTTATTTAAATTAGGTGCTTATAAAGGAGGGATCATTATCGAGCAAAAAACAATCAGGGAGCATCCGATAGGTAAAATAGCGGAGCGAACCATTGGTTATGAAAGAGAAATAGCTGAAGACGCTTTTGTCGGGAAAGGAATTGAATGGGCATATAGAAAATACCTGAATGGAAAGGATGGTAAAATTCTAAAACAAAAAATTGCAAAAGGACAATGGAAACCAATTCGCGACATCAATGAAGTGGATCCGCAGGACGGTTATGATGTGATATCGACTATAGACGTTTATATCCAAGACATTGCTCATCACGCTTTACTAAAACAATTGGAAGAGTATGAAGCAGATCATGGCTGCGTGGTTGTCATGGAGACTGAAACAGGTCACGTAAAGGCGATTGCTAATTTGGGAAAAGCCAAAGACGGGACCTACTATGAAACAACTAATTATGCTGTGGCTGAATCGGGTGAGCCCGGGTCGACTTTCAAGCTAGCTGATTTGATGGCCATGTTGGAAGACAAAGTTGCTGACACAAGTACGGTTTTCGATACAAATGGCGGTGAGATTCGCTATTCAGGAAAAGCGGTTAGGGATTCCCACAAAGGAGGATACGGGAAAATATCCCTGGCGCGAGGATTTGAATTGTCGTCAAACACTGTTATGGTACAAGCGGTTTATGAAAATTATAAAAACAACCCCCAAAAGTTTGTCAATCATATTAATTCATACGGTTTTAACAAAAAACTAAATATGGATTTTAAAGGTGAAGGAAGGGCATATATCCCTCAACCGAGTGATAAGAATTGGTCTAACATATCACTTCCTTGGATGGCCTTTGGCTACGGGGTTTCGGTGACGCCAATGCAAACTTTGGCATTTTATAATGCAGTGGCCAACAATGGCGTGATGGTAAAGCCACAATTTGTTTCCGAAATAAAAGAGTGGAACAAAACCATCAAAAAAATGGACAGAGAGGTTATAAACCCAAGAATCTGCTCGCCACAAACCATTGCGAAATTGAAAGCGGTATTGGCTAATGTGGTCAAAAAAGGAACCGCTTCTAAATTGTATTCCAAGGATTTTTCCATGGCAGGAAAAACGGGAACAGCCCAAGTGAATTATGCAAAAGACGGGGGTGCGGGGAAATATTACTCCTCTTCTTTCGTAGGTTATTTTCCGGCTGACAAACCTAGATACTCGTGTATAGTGATGGTGCACAAGCCCAGTACAGTAAATAACAATTACTATGGTGCTGATGTTGCGGGTCCAGTTTTTAAAAGGATTGCACAGAAGATATTCACTGATGTGCCTTCTACGAATGAAATTAAAAATTTGAACAAAAAAATTCCGAAACAGGAAGATAATTTCAATGAATACTTTGTGCGTTTGCAAAAGCCACAGCAATTTGTACCGAATGTTAAAGGGATGCCCGGAATGGATGCGATTGCTCTCTTAGAAAATCTGGGGATAAAAGTAGAAGCGGTGGGTATGGGTAAAGTGAAAACACAATCGCTTCAGGCGGGTCAGGATATAATAAAAAATACAACTATAACACTTGAACTACTGTGATTATACTTAAAGACATATTATACAAAGTAGCTATCGAATCCGTTAACGGTTCGACTAATGCTGCTATAGGGAAAATAGAATTTGATTCCAGGAAAATAGAAAAAAACGATGTTTTTGTCGCTATTCGAGGTTCCATTTCGGATGGGCACGATTATATTCAAAAAGCGATAGAACTGGGCGCTGTAGGAATTGTTTGTGACAGGTTTCCTGACAAATTCGAAAAGGGAGTCACTTACGCGCAAGTTAAAGACACGAATAATGCACTTGCTTATATGGCGGCCAATTATTTTGAAGATCCTTCGAAAGATTTAAAGCTTGTTGGGATAACCGGGACTAATGGGAAAACAACAATAGCTTCACTTTTGTATCAATTATTCAAAAAGGCTGGATTCAAGGTAGGATTGTTGTCGACGGTGAAAATTTTAGTTGACGATAAAGAATATAAAACTACGCACACGACACCAGATTCAATCACAATCAATCATTATTTGAGAGAAATGATTAAAGAGGGAGTCGAATATTGTTTTATGGAGGTGAGCTCCCACGGAATTCACCAAAAGAGAACGGAAGGATTACATTTTGTTGGAGGTGTTTTTACCAATTTATCTCACGATCATTTGGACTATCATCCCACATTTGCAGAATACAGAGACGTGAAAAAATCATTTTTTGACAATCTGCCAAAAACGGCTTTTGCTTTGTCTAATATCGATGATAAAAATGGTGCGGTACTATTGCAAAACACAACGGCCAAAAAATGTACTTATGCTTTAAAATCCTATGCCGATTATAGAGCCCAGATCCTTGAAAATCAATTGTCAGGTTTGTTGTTGAAAATTGAAGGCAATGAAGTTTGGGTAAAACTGATCGGAACTTTTAATGCTTATAATGTTTTAGCCATATATGGTACAGCCATTGAACTGGGACTAGACAGTCTGGAAACGCTTCGCTTGCTTTCTGAACTGGAAAGTGTTTCTGGAAGGTTTCAATATATAGTGTCCGCGACGAATGTTACGGCCATCGTGGATTATGCGCATACTCCGGACGCGCTCGAAAACGTATTAAAAACGATAAATGATATTCGAACTAAAAACGAACAGCTAATCACTGTCGTAGGTTGCGGTGGTAACAGAGATAAGACCAAGCGTCCAATTATGGCAGGCATTGCTTCCGAATTGAGTGATAAAGTGATTTTTACGTCAGATAATCCAAGAAATGAGGATCCAGATGGTATTATCGTTGAAATGGAATTAGGTGTTGAAGTTCAAAATTATAAAAAAGTATTGGCGATTACAGACAGAAGACAGGCTATAAAAACAGCTTGTCAATTGGCCCAACCAAATGATATCATTATAATAGCGGGTAAAGGGCATGAGACGTATCAGGAAATCAAAGGAATTCGAAATGACTTTGATGACATAAAAATAGTTAAAGAAGCATTAGAACAACTTCATAAATAGTAAAAATATGCTGTATTATTTATTTGAATATTTAGATAAAACATTAGACGTTTCCGGAGCGGGAGTTTTTCAATACATCACTTTTAGATCAGCACTGGCTTTACTGTTATCCCTTTTGTTGTCAACTGTTTTCGGTAAAAGAATTATAAATTTTTTACGCAACCAGCAGGTAGGGGAAACAGTTCGAGAGTTGGGTTTGGCGGGTCAAAACGAGAAAGCGGGAACACCTACCATGGGTGGGCTTATTATAATATTTGCGACCCTTGTGCCTGTCATGTTATTTTCGAAACTACATAATATTTACATCGTTTTGTTGATAGTTACAACACTATGGATGGGGACTATTGGGTTTATAGATGACTATATCAAAATTTTCAAGAAAGACAAAGAAGGGTTAAAAGGCATTTTTAAGGTTTTTGGACAAGTAGGGTTAGGATTGATTGT
>JBLIHD010000150.1:0-5148 GCA_047636335.1 Flavobacterium sp. | reverse complement strand
TAGATCAAGTTGTCGTCTCTACGATGGCAGTTAGAGATTTTGTAGGTAATCCGTATCCCTTAGAGTTCGACAATTCAATAGTAAATCCTAAGTTTTCAGAAGGTACTTCAACTTCTATATTAGATACGAGCACAATAAATAATTTAGTTTTATACCCAAGGCAATCCGTTAAAATTCAATACTGTGTTACAATAGATCCTTTTTGCAATGGAAGGCCGAACCCAACTCCTTCAGGCGCTAATATTAATTTTAATAATATAGTAGTAGCTACTTCAGATAGAGGTAATAGCACTTTGGGTTTTTTATTAGAAGATTTTCACACTACAGAAGGAATTGTTACCGCAGGTTTGCATATTCCGAACCCAGAACCTATTGCAAATACAGATGGATCTTTTGAGTTTACAAATAATGTAATTATTACAAATGAAGGCACTGGTTTAGCTAACAATATTAACTATAACATGGGTTTAGGTGATTTTTTAGATAAGGGTCTTGTTCTTAAAGAATTAAAAATCACTCAAGTTTCCGGTCCTAAGATGCTTATTAATACTGATTATAATGGAGATACAAACACCTTAATTTTACAGCCAAATAATATTCTTGAATCCGGAGAAACCGTTGTTTTAGAAATTTTTAGTCATACAAAACCATTTTTATCTTCGGGGGATAATGTGTTTTTTCAAAATAAAAGATCTCAAACGCAGGGAGAGTTAGACGGATTTGACGAGACGACAGCGCAAAATAAAAATGAATTTTCATTCGTTATTTGGTCTGATAACTTAGGAGACCATTTAGATAGATATTACTCCTCAAGTTCTGACACAATGCCAGTCTCATCAGCATCACAATGTGTTTGTAAGCGTTCAGCAATGAGTTTTTCTTATAAAGCCTCATCAGAAAATAATATAAAAATTATAAATGTAAATAATGCACCAGAAGGTGTTTTAGAGCACCAAGAAGTTACTTTTCAAATTACTGCAACCAATAAAAGTTTAGCTGTAGAATTGAAAAACATACAAATACAAGATGATTTGAAGGCTATTTGTAGTGGCAAAATTATAACTGTGTCCAAGCCTATTATTAAAAAATCAACAGCAATTATCAATCCAATATTAGACCCCTCTTTTAATGGAGTTAGTAATATCAATATTTTTGATGGATCTTCAGGCAAACTAAAAATTAATGAAAGTATTACAGTAGAATTTACTGTGAAATTTAATAAATCATGCATTGGTGCGAACAGTTCAACTTTTTTCGCAAAGACTCCATTAGACAGCCCCATAATTTCTTCGAGTTCTGTGAATGTAAATGTTTTCGAAGACACTGATAATGACGGAATAAATAATAGTATAGATATCGATGATGATAATGACACCATCTTAGATATCAGCGAATACGAAGGATTAGATCCACTTGATGCTGACCATGATAATGATTTTATACCTAATTACAGAGATTTAGATTTTGGATTAGATACTAATAATGATGGAATAATTGATGTTTTTGATTTTGACAACGATGGTGTTCCAAACCACCTTGATTTGGATAGCGATAATGATGGTATATTAGATATTGTAGAAGTAGGAAATTTATCTTTAGACACTTCAAGTAATGGACGTACAAACGGGAATGTTGGTTTAAATGGACTTGATAACTCCATAGAAAGTAGTGATACTTTAGTTACAACAGTTACTTACATAGCAGCAAATACAGACGCTACGGGTGGGCGAGACTTTTTAGACATAGACGCAGATGGAGATGGAATTGTAGATCATGTTGAAGCACAATTCTCAGATAATTATGTTTTAGTTAGTGGCACAGTAACGGAAACCGGAATTGATTTGGCACACCTAAATGGAATTTTGCCAATAGATACAGACAACGATGCTATTTATGATTATATAGATATTAATTCTGATAATGACAATCGTGACGATAAGATTGAAGGTTGGGATACAAATAGTGATGGAATTGCAGAAATAATAGCTACGAATACGGATCTTGATGCAGATGGTCTTGACGATGCATATGATATAAATAATAATTTATTTGATGCTATAAATAATCAACATCCTACTAATTTTCCAAATGTAGACAATGCAGACACCCCCGAAAGAGATTGGAGAGAAATAAGAGCAATTGTAGTTCTTATCGATGATATTTCTGTGTCCGAAGGTGAAGAGATGGCATTTACTATTTCTCTAGTAACAAAAAATGATAACACGGTACCAATAGAAAGTACTTTTCCTATAAGTATAAGTTTCACTGCAGAAAATGGAACAGAAACGGCAGGGCCATACGAGGAGGCGATAGCGCCTTTTGACTACAATAGCACTAAAAATGTGTTATTTATTTTGCCTTCTTTCACAGCTTCCAGTGAATTTAAAATAAATTCATTAGAAGATTCTATCTCTGAAATAACTGAGAAACTCACATTAAATGGTACGATAACGTCGAATAATACAATAAATGAAAAATTACAAGCAATAGGAACTATTATAGATACGAACAAAGCACCGTCTATTACTATGAATAATTCCAGAGAAGAGGAAGGAGTAGATTTAAAACATGTCCTTACGCTAAGTCACCCGTCTTCTAGACCGGTAGTAATTGACGTAACTACGAATGATAATCAAGCAATAAGTCCTTTAGATTATACGAAAAAATCAGAAAGTTTAACTATTGAAGGAACTATAGATCCAAATAATGCAAACATAACAGCTATGTTTAGCATTACTACATTAACAGATAACTTAAATGAGTCAGATGAAGAAACGTTGAATGTTACAGGTAATGTAACAACAGGAGATGTCGGAGTGCAAGATTTAATAAAAATAGCTACTATTTTAGATATAGACCCGTTTCCATCAATAGTTATAGATAATGTAAGTGCATTGGAGGGCAATCCTTTACTTTTTACAATTCGTCTTCTGAATACAAATTTAGAGCCGATGCAGAATGATGTACCAATACGATTTGATTTGGAAACAGTAAACGATGAAGCTTATAGTGGCCGAGATTTTCGCCACTCTGCAACAACTATTACATTCCCTGCATATGAGTTTACAATGAATAAATCTGTTGAAACGATAAATGATGCGATAAATGAAAAAACAGAAACAATGCACTTACAAGTTTTTGTAGATGCTTCAAGTCCTATCTCTAAAACTTCACAAATAGTCGGAATCGGAAAGATTATGGATGATGATTTTCCAAACTTATTTTCACCAAATTCTGACGGTAGAAGTGACGAATTTGAGTTACTAGGTATTGAAGAATCTTTGAACTTTAAGCTGGTAATCTATGACCGCTTGGGAGGTGAAGTGTACCGTTATAGTAATAATGGAAGAATAAATCCTATATGGTGGGATGGAGAACGCAATGGAGAGCCTGTTCCTGAAGGGGTTTATTACTATACATTAAACTTTAATGATGGTTTTTTACAAACGAGAACAAGTTTCGTGCAGTTAATCAGATAAAAGTCACAAATCAATATTTTATAATAGATAATAATATGAAACATTTTATAGCCTACAATATCTTTATTTGTTTTTTAAGCTTAAATAGTTACACACAACAAATACCAAATTACACACAATATGCATACAATATGCAAATATTAAATCCAGCTAGTGTTGGTTCACGAGCAGATTTAAGTATTTCTATATTATCTCGTCAACAATGGGTTGGCGTTGAAGGTGCACCAACATCGCAAACATTTTCTATAAATGGAAGAATAAAAGGCGGTCTTGGAATTGGTGCAACCGTTGTAAATGATAAAATTGGTTTTTCAGAAACGAACAATTTTAATCTAGACCTGTCCTATACAATACTAACTTCGGAATATAGAAGATTAGCATTTGGATTAAAAGGAGGAATTACTCTTTTTAACAACAACTTAGCAAACGCAATTACACCAGATAATGACAAGTATGCCTCTACTACCGGCAGTTTTCCTAATATTGGATTTGGAGCTTTTTATTATAGTCAAACTTTTTTTGTCGGTCTATCAGCACCTTATTTATTTGAAACTCCACAATTTTATACCTCAGAAGCTTCTGAAAAAAATATGCTGAGTAGGAATTTAAATTATTTTCTTTCTGCAGGAGTTTTATTTGAATTGAATGATCAAGTCAAATTCAAGCCTTCAACCATGGTAAATTACACTTCTGGTGTGCCGATTTCAGTAGATCTAAATGCTAATTTTTTGTATAAAAAAAACATAGAGGTCGGTGTTTCTTATCGCCACAGCAATACAATAAGTGCATTATTTGCTGTAATTATTAAAGAAAAATTTAGAATTGGGTATTCGTATGATCATAAATTCGCAAACTATGGAGAAAACTTAAGTTCTCATGAAATAATACTACACATAGACTTTGATTTCAATAAAAGGTCGAGGTGGTTGAGGCCTAACAGTTGTTATTTTTAAGATGTATTCTCAATTTAGAATTTAGACAACTATTTTTTGAACTTCATTAAAAATAAAATATACTTCGGCAGCAATTTGTGTATTTGTTTTTAGGTAAGCCTCAACTTGTTCTGTAGTCCCGTCAGAAAACTTTGGATCTACAAAAGGTAAATGAAACCGATCAATTGCAGTTGGTATAAACGGGCAATTTGTGTCGGCATTATTACACGTTGTAATTGCTATAAATGGGTTTTGATTCGTGAGGTCATCAAACCTTTTAGAAAAGCCTAAAATTGTTTCTTTACTTCCATTAAAAGAGATTAAATATTTCGGGTTTTGATGAGAGAAATCTACTACTTTAAAATCAAAACCAACAGATTGTAAGGTTTTTACAGTACCTCTATAAAATGCAGTAACTTCTGTTCCACCAGAAAAAGCGTGAATATTTAACTTGAAATAATTTGCGGCATAAAATGCCCAAACTTGTCCCAATTGACTTCTTCTTGAGTTATGTGTGCAAATAAAATTTAAGTTCACAACTTTATTTTCAGCAAACTCTTTGGCTACTGTTTTAGCAATTTTAAGGAGTATTATTTTCCTGTCCGCATCTAGTTTTATTTTTTTTGAAGCGAGTATAAAGAAGTTTTCAGTAGAAATAGTAGAAGTTTTATGCATATGCTTATTTTTGTAGTAAATTTAGGAGGTTATATTTAAAATTGAATTAAAAGAATGTTAAG
>JBLIHD010000149.1:0-5149 GCA_047636335.1 Flavobacterium sp. | reverse complement strand
GTTTTCCCGACATCAAACTCATACAAAACAAGGAAAATCTAGGTTTTCCAAAAGGGAACAATCTCGGCGTAGCCCAAGCCAAAGGGAAATACATTTGCATCCTCAATCCCGATACCGTTGTCGCTGAAGATACTTTTACTAAAGCGCTGGCTTTCGCCGAAAGGCAAAAAGATTTAGGTATAATGGGCGTTAAGCTCATAGACGGAACGGGGAATTTCTTGCCTGAAAGCAAAAGGGGAATTCCAACGCCTTTCGTCGCTTTTACCAAAATGATGGGGCTGTATAAAATCAGGCCCAAATTTGAACCGTTTGGTAAGTATTACGCCCAGCATTTGTCGGAAGATGAAACTGGTAAAGTTGATATTCTCGTGGGGGCTTTTATGTTGATGAAACGGGAGCTCTATCAGGAATTAGGTGGGTTTGACGAGAACTGTTTTATGTATTCGGATGATATAGATTTGTCGTACCGGGCGCTACAGAAAGGGATGTCGAATTATTATTTTGATGAAACCACGGTGTTGCATTATAAAGGAGAAAGCACCATAAAAGACGGGATTTACATGAAACGGTTTCATGAGGCTATGAACTTTTTCTATAAGAAACATTTCAGGGTTTCTCCGATTTTTTCGGTAGTCATTAAAATAGGGATTGGATTTTTTTCATTCATTAAAATGTTTCAAGGCCAACCCAAATCGAAAAAGGCGCCCCAATCATTTCTTTTCTGCTCCTGCAATGTGGAATTAGTAGCAAAAATGACCTCGATTTTACAAAAAAAAGTTTCCTTTCACGATTTGAACACGGAAAAAATGTTATTTTCGTGTAGTATTAAAGATAAGGCGTCGATCGAAATTTTGTTGGACAATCATTTTGTCTCTTTTAAAGAGTGTATCCGTTTTATGGAATCGTTTAAAAACCAGGGATTAACCTTTAAAATTTTGCCCAAAAACACCGCTTTTTTAATTGGAAGCGATAATTCTAATGAAAGAGGGGACATCGTAATAATTGAATGATATATTATGGTAAATGTAATTTATGTTCAAAAAATTTAGTAATTTCGCAAACTGAAAACAAAAATCACCTTTTAGGTTAACAATATGGCAAGATTTGAATTAAAACTTCCGAAAATGGGAGAAAGTGTCGCTGAAGCAACCATTACAAATTGGTTGAAAGAAGTTGGAGACAAAATTGAAGCTGATGAAGCGGTACTTGAAATTGCAACTGATAAAGTTGACAGTGAGGTGCCAAGTGAAGTTTCAGGTATTTTGGTTGAACAATTATTTGGAAAAGATGATTTGGTTCAGGTTGGTCAAACTATTGCAATAATAGAGACCGAAGGTGAAGAGGTTGCCCCGGTTGTGGAAGCAGCAGTTACCCCGGAAGTAATAGCAGAGGTGACAAAAACTGTTGACGCAGCAAAAGAAAGTGTTGCGACACCAGCAGATTTTTCTGATTCTGACAAATTCTTTTCTCCTTTGGTGAAAAATATCGCTACGGCAGAAGGTATTTCCGTATCCGAACTGGAAATGATTAACGGAACAGGTAAAGACGGAAGAGTTACTAAAAACGATATCTTAGGACACCTAAAAAATAGAGGCGATCAAACCGAAGCTGCTCCGGCAAAAACGGTTGAAGCTCCTAAAGCAGTGCAAGTTTCGGCCCCAGTTGCACAAAAAGCGGCTCCGGTTTCTGTAAGCGGCGGTGACGAAATTGTTGAAATGGACAGAATGCGCAAATTGATTGCGGGTTATATGGTCGCTTCAGTGCAAACTTCGGCTCACGTACAATCGTTTATCGAAGTCGATGTGACTAATATTGTAAAATGGAGAGATAAAAACAAATCGATTTTCGAAAAAAGAGAAGGGGAGAAGTTGACTTACACACCAATTTTTATGGAAGCGGTTGCTAAAGCATTAAAGGATTTTCCGGGATTAAATATTTCTGTTGATGGCGATTTCATCATCAAAAAGAAAAACATTAACTTGGGAATGGCTGCATCTATGCCAAACGGTAATTTGATTGTGCCGGTAATTAAAAATGCGGATCAATTGAACTTGGTGGGTATGGCAAAAGCGGTAAACGATTTAGGAGGTCGCGCAAAAGCTGGAAAACTAAGACCGGACGATACGCAAGGCGGGACTTATACCGTTACTAATGTGGGTACTTTTGGAAGTGTTTTTGGCACTCCAATCCTGAATCAGCCACAAGTGGGTATTTTGGCTCTTGGAGCGATTAGAAAAGTGCCAGCAGTTATCGAAACACCAGAAGGGGATTTCATAGGAATTCGTCAAAAAATGTTCCTGTCGCACAGCTATGATCATCGTGTCGTGGATGGAGCGCTTGGAGGAGGGTTCGTGAAACGTGTTGCCGAATATCTGGAAGCGTTTGATGTGAACAGAGATATTTAAAAACGAAATAAATACATATAGAAACCCAACAGATTTAAAAATTTGTTGGGTTTTACTTTTTAGGAGCCTTTATCACAATCGTTAAACGGCAGCTTATTTTACTGTTTTAAGCAACTTTAAATGGCAATAGGCAGGCAAACTTAAACTCAAATTTATATATTTGTACTTACTCAAAAATAAAAAATGGAACTCAAACTCAATAAACCAATTTGCTTTTTCGATCTTGAAACCACAGGAATTGACGTTGGAAAAGACAGGATTGTAGAAATATCAATATTTAAAGTGTTTCCAAACGGAAACAAGGAAAGTAAAACCTGGCTGGTGAATCCTACGATTCCAATTCCGGCGCAAACGACGGCGGTTCATGGAATCACAGATGAAAAAGTGGCTAACGAACCAACGTTTAATGAATTGGCTAACCAGGTGCATAATATGATTAAAGATTGCGATTTGGGCGGGTTTAATTCGGATCGTTTTGACATTCCTCTGTTGGCGGAAGAATTACTTCGTGCCGGAGTGGATTTTGACATGAAAAACAGTGTGTCGGTTGATGTTCAGACTATTTTTCATAAAAAAGAAGAGAGAACCTTGAGCGCAGCCCTGAAGTTTTATTGTGGGCAAAATTTGGAAAATGCGCATTCGGCGGAAGCTGACACCATGGCGACATACGAAATATTAAAAGCGCAATTAGAGCGTTACCCTGACTTGCAAAACGACATGAAGTCATTATCTGAATTTTCGACCAGAAAGAAAATTGCCGATTTTGCTGGAATGATTTCTTTTGACAAGGAAGGTAATGAAATATTCTCTTTCGGGAAACACAAAGGGGTGAAAGTGGACACTATTTTAGAAAAGGAACCGGGTTATTTCAGTTGGATTCAAAATGCTGATTTTCCTTTGTATACCAAGAAAGTGTTGACTGCAATCAAACTTAGAAAATTAAATACTAAATAAGTGCTTAGTGTTTAGTTTTAAACTGATCACTTTCTAAAACACTGAATACTAAAACGAATGAAAATAATCTGCATCGGACGAAACTACGTCGACCATATTGAAGAATTGCAAAATGAGCGCCCAGCGGAACCAGTAGTTTTTATGAAGCCGGATTCGGCAATTTTGTTAAAACAGCATCCGTTTGTGATTCCGGAGTTTACTAATGATGTCCATCATGAAATAGAGATTATCGTCAAAATAAGTAAGGTTGGAAAGTATATCGAGCCTAAGTTTGCTCATAAGTATTATGATGAAATAAGCGTAGGGATCGATTTTACCGCTCGTGACTTGCAAGCCAAACTAAAAGTAAAGGGTCTGCCTTGGGAGAAAGCAAAAGCTTTTGACGGCTCAGCGGTCATTGGTGATTTTTTGCCGAAAGGGCAATTTAGTTCGTTAGAAAACATTACTTTTGAATTAACTAATAATGACAAGTCAGTTCAAATAGGGGATTCTAGTTTGATGTTATGGAATATTGATGAACTTATTTCTCATGTATCTCAATATTTCACATTGAAAATAGGGGATGTTATTTTTACGGGAACACCTTCAGGAGTAGCTGCGGTGCAACCAGATGATGTTTTAGAAGGATTTTTAGAAGGACATAAACTATTTAGAATACAAGTAAAATAATGGCTTTAAATTATAACCTTTCAAAAGTGTACGCACTTTCAGATAACGATTCAGAATTTGTAAATGAAATTCTGACATTGTTTGTAACCGAAGTTCCTGAAGATTTATTGCAAATCAAGGAAGGAATCAAAAAAAAAGATCATAAGCATGCTTATGCTTATGCGCATAAAATAAAACCAACCCTTGATCTTTTGGGGTTAAATGTCGCTTTTGAAGAAATTCTTCAGCTGGAAGCTTGGACAAAAACCGAAGGGAAAAAGAAAGATATCGAAGATACTTTTAAGAGTATTAAGAATCAAATTAACGATGCTGTAAAAGAAATTAAGAAAGATTTTGATCTTTAAATTCATTCATATTTCGTAAGTATTATATATCAACATTCATTTTTATGAATGTTGATTTTGTTTATACGGCAAATCCTAAATTCATATCGATAATGAAAGCAACTATAGTTACCATTGGTGACGAAATTTTAATAGGGCAAATTGTAGACACTAATTCTGCTTTTATTGCCAAATCCTTGGATAGAATCGGTGTGGAAATTAGTGAAATGATTTCAATAAGTGACGATAAAGAACATATTGTTGACACTTTTCAAAAGCTTCAAAATAAGGTAGACTTGGTAATTGTCACCGGCGGTCTTGGCCCAACAAAGGATGATGTCACCAAAAAGACGTTCTGTGATTATTTTGAGGACGAATTGGTTGTGGACCAGAAAGTTTTGGCTCATGTCACGCAAATTATAGAAGGTTTCTATAAACGTCCCATTACGCAGATCAATAAGGATCAGGCGCTTGTTCCTTCCAAATGTACGGTGCTTCACAATCAGGCGGGGACGGCGCCCGGAATGTGGATGAAAAAAGGGAACACCGTTTTTATTTCGCTACCGGGAGTGCCTTATGAAATGAAATATTTGGTTGAAAACGAAATCATTCCAAAGGTCGTGAAAGAATACGAGCGTCCCTATATTATCCATAAAACAATTCTTACTTACGGGCAGGGCGAAAGCATGGTTTCGGAGCGGATTGAAGACTGGGAGAACAGTCTTCCCGAATTTTTGAAACTGGCTTATTTGCCGAGTCCCGGGAAAGTCCGTTTGCGCATTTCGGCTAGGGGCACGA
>JBLIHD010000148.1:0-5173 GCA_047636335.1 Flavobacterium sp. | reverse complement strand
AATTTCAGTACACCACGCGGGCACACAGCAGCACATATTCCACAACCTACACAGGAGGAACGCACAATGTTTTCGCCCTTCTGGGCATAACTTCTGACGTCTATTCCCATTTCGCAATGCGTTGTGCAATTTCCACAAGATATGCATTGTCCACCGTTTGTGGTGATTCTGAATTTAGAAAACAAACGTTGTTGGAGACCTAAAATGGCGGCCATTGGACAACCAAAACGACACCAAACTCGATTTCCCAAAAGTGGGTAAAAGCCAACGCCAATAACACCACTAAATGCGGCACCAATGGCAAAACCATACCATTTTTTTAAGGCGTAGCTATCCACAAAAAGAATGTTTTGATTGCCCGAAAAGAAATTGATAGCTATCGAAATAACGATTATCGCAACCAATGACAGCATCGTGAACCTGGCATCCGCATCTAAATCGTCGCGTTTAAAATAATATAAAGCCCCGGTAAAAAGGATTAAAAAAGCTACGATTCCGTATATAAACTGGTTTCTTGTAATAAAACTCAGCTCGGGATTATTGGACAGAAAAGTGAAGATTACCGCAATAGTGGTCACAAACGAGAAAACCAAAACAGAATGGATCATCCAACGTTCAATTTTCCAAGATGTTTGTGTTGAATCTGATAAATGACGAAAGGGATCTCCAGCAGTTTCCGCCAAGCCTCCACAGCCGCAAACCCAGGAACAATACCATCTTTTTCCGTAGAAATAGGTCAGGATTGGGGAAATAATAAATATCATTGCAACACCAAAAATCAGCATGAACATTCCTAGATTCCCGCCTTGTATCATGTTTTTCAAATGCCAGTCTTCAAAGAAATAGTAGTTTAAAGGCCACATGTTTTTTAAATCCTTGGCGAAATAAGGAAGCTCGGGATTTAATTTAGACAGGATTTCAGGGATCAAAAAGGCAAAGCCCAATTGGAAAAACATAACGGAAATGGTTCGGAATAATTGGTATTTATTGTTTCTGTATTTTAAAATGAATTTGTAACCCAAGCCTAAAATTGCAAGGGTATAAAAGGTTCCATAAACAAACCATTCACTGGCTGCGTGCCCATTTATAAAATAACTGAAGGGATCAAAGAAACCTATAATTCCGGAATTTGCAGCTCCATTTTGTCCCAAACCCAAGTAATTTGGAAACCAGTACAACACAATGTAAAAAGAAGTTAAAAAAATACCAATCATATAGGCAAAAACACCTCGATTAGTAAGTGATTTGTGAAAAAGCCCATTATTACTAATGCCTGCGGGTTTATGCAGATAGCTACTTCTTGCATAGATGACAATCCCGATTAAAATTGAGGCAATAGATATGGTGAACCAAAGTGTTTTATTTGGAAAGCTGACATTAAAAAAAGCCAATGTCATTATAAAAAGTCCGATAAAACCGAGCGTCAGACCCAGTTTCTGAATTGTACTTAACTCATTACCCTGATGCGATGCGATGGAAATATTGTTTGCTGATTTGCTCATTTTATTCTGTTTTTAATCCAGTGAATTCGGTTGTAAACTGTTGTTGGATTTCTTTGTTATGGTTGGTGAAAAACTCAGGGTCAAAGTTGGCTTCTGCCAAATGATTCATAACATAGTCAACTGTTTTTTCATCAGTAAGCACCTTGTCAAAGAACTCATGACGCATGCGTATTCCAAATGTGTTAATTCCGAGAAACAAACGATTTTCTTTATGGAACGAAATTCTAATTGCTTTTTTCCCGCCCTTATGTTCCCAATAAAATTGATTTTCATGTTCTATCGGTTTTGCAAAAACCCAACCATAGGTCTGGTATTCGATGTCCAGAAACTTAGCGGAGTTGAACCAGTGCCCTGGTTTGTATTCCGTCGGTTTGCCCGTTAGCGTTTGTGAGAGCGCTTCTCCCATCATTCTACCGGTGTACCAGACGGCTTCTATCGGACGGCGTAAACCAATGCCTTGATGCTGTTCAGCACAATCGCCTATGGCATAGATATCCTTGATGTTGGTCTCCAGAAGACGATTCACCTTAACGCCGCGGCCCAACTCAATTCCGGAATTTTTCAGGAAATCGATATTAGGGGAAACTCCGGCGGTCAGGCCCACGAGTTCGCATTCTATGGTTTCGTTTTTGTCCGTAACAATGGCTTGTACATGACCGTTTTCATCAGACAGGATTTCGACTAAATTCGTCTCCAGTCGCAAATCAATATGGTGCTCCAGAATATGGCGATTGACCATCTGGCTTTCACCCAAAGGCAAAACACCATTCCAGAAGCTTTTTTCCCGAACCAAAAAAGTAACCGGTATATTGCGGGAACGGAGCATTTCGGCCAATTCGATGCCAATAAGCCCCCCGCCCACGATAACGGCACGCTTTGTTGTGGGAGCCCATTTTTCCAATGCTTCTAAATCCTGTTTACCGTACAAACCCGTCACTCCGTTCAGATCTTGACCGGGCCAGCCAAACTTGTTGGGTATGGAGCCCGTCGCGATCACCAATTTATCAAACCCGATTATGGAATTATCCGCCAATAAAAGCGACTTTTCTTTTGGCAGCACTTCAGTTACCTGCTTATGGACTAGATTGATGTTGTTCTTTTTCCAAAAATTATTTTCATAAGGTTGCATATGTTCGAATTTCATATGGCCCATAAAAACATACATCAGAGCCGTTCGGGAAAAGAAAAATTCCGCCTCGGAAGAGATGATTGTGATTTTTGAATCGGATTGTTTTCGAATATGACGAGCTAGCGTAACTCCCGAAATTCCGTTACCGATGATGACAATATGTTCCATAGAAAAAGGGATTCGTTAAATAATTAAGGTAAATAGTAATTGCTCTTCATCGATAAAGTTACTATTTTGGAGTGAAAGGAGACTGTTTTTATTTTGTTTTAAAGCTGGAATCTGTTTTGAAAGTGTTTTCATTAACGGTAACAAACTTGATGTTAGTCAGGGTAGCGTTTCCAATTTTGTTCGTAAGTCCTTCGCCTTCCTTCCATTCCCAGTAAAGCCATTTTGTGGCAATGGGGATTCCATCAATTTTTTTGTATTCCAAATACTGGACGGCATGCGGGTTTTTCTCCGCTTCCTCTTTGGTTCCGTTTGCTGTAACAATGTAGGCCGCTTTTTCGATTAGATTAGTCGCTTTGTCCGCATAGACCACGTACCAATCGTCTGGAGCATCTCCCGTACCCGATTCAAACGAGAGTTTTTGGGTAAGGTATTTATCTTGATCGCCCTCTTTATTGTTGTAGCTGCTCCATTTCGTTCCCGGGTCACTCAGTTTATAAGGGAATAAGAAGAAATATTCCCAAGTAAAGGCGTCAAATCGTACTGATTTTTCGTTTGGGATATTTGGGGAATAGAAAACTTTGTCTTTATTGAAAACAATTTTAGCACCATTTTTATACTCAATAACCCCTTGGCTGGAGTTGGTAAGAATTGTAAATTGAGCATTCATTCTTTCTTTACCCCCAAATTCCAATTTAAAATCATACTGAACGGCTTGCTTGCTGGAAAATTTTTCTTTTTGGTGCGCTTCTTCGATTTGATCCGTAAATTTCACTTTTTCTTTATTTGATCTGCATCCGACAAAGACAAGTGCTGAAAGTAGTAAGCTGGCGAAAATTTTATTCATTATCTTATTATTTTTAATATTTAGTCCGCTTAATTTTTACAAAGACCGAATTGCTTTAGCCCTCTATTTTATTCTTTTGTTATAATATTCCAACATGCTTTCTGCCGAATGTCCCAATCTTCGTTTTAGGTGAATAATCGCAAAATGGTATTGCAAACGCCAAACGCCATTTTCCCGATACCTTCTTGCCGAAGTAATTAAATTTTCAGGAATCACGATAAACTGCTTTTTATGGTATAATCTTGAAATGATTTCGTTGTCTTCATAAATGATATAGTCTTCGTTAAAGCCTTTTATTTCATTAAAAAGCGCTTTGGTGATAAAAAGGGACTGGTCCCCGCCACGACAGGAAACATGATTTATTCTGGTAAACCATTGGGAGAGTACTAATACTGGGTGTTGGTAATCAAATTTCATCCTGAAACAACCTGCTTTATTCCCTTTTTGAAGCTGATCCGTAATGAGCCTATCAAAATCCTTGGGGGGAAAGCTGTCACAATGTAAAAAATACAGCACTTCGGCGGTGGCAATTTTGGCGCCTGCATTTAACTGTTTGGCCCTTCCTTTTTCGGTCGTGATTAGGGTAACGTTTCTGTGTTCTGCTACTTTATTTTGTGAGTTGTCGGTACTTCCTCCATCAACAACTATAATTTCAAACGGGATTGATCGTGAGCTGTTTTTTTCAAGATGCAACAAAAGTTTATCAATTGTCTCCACTTCATTGTATATGGGGATAATGATCGAAATTTTATTCATTTAATATCCAGTTATACTCTTTATAATTAATTTTTGCTTTGCTATTGATTTTAATGCTGCTGTACTGGTTTAGGAAGTCAATAACGGTTCCTTTTTTCTTGAAATCTCCAGAAAACCAATCGAATATTTTTGATATTTCCACTTTATTTGCGGTAATGGTATTTTTGGTTTTATCGTTAATGAAGCTTTTGGCGACAGTAGTTAATTGCTTCTCTATATTTACTTCGGTATAGGCTTCATTCAGTAAGTTTGGACAAGAAAAGGAAGCGCAATTGATAGCAAAATGGATTCTGGGCTCGTCCATTTTGCGAAGAATTTCATGCTCCACTTCTTCTAGGCTGTATTTTTTATCCCCTAAAGAGAAGAATTTTTGACCCCATGGGTCTTTTATGTCTTTTATGCTTTTGACTGGGTAATTGTCAAGTATCAATTTTACGGTAAATGCATTATAAGTATTAATCCAGTAGGCAAGAACTGCATTTTTTGACCATGATTTTGTAGGAACGTTGGACGCCAGCTGCGCCAAATAAGATTGCAGCTGTTTACTGTCTTTTTGAAAGCCTTTATAGTCTACAGTTCCGTTTTTTGATACATTTTTCTGCAGTAAGACATTCCACTTAGAGTGATCTGCACTTTGTGCCGTTTCCAAAATAGTTTTTGGATACGCTAAATCCGGAATTTCGGTATTGCTAGTACTCTTTCCGCAAGAAAGAAGAGGCAATAGAAGCAGGCTTATAAAAAAAAATTTCATCAGTAGTATTATTTAGTTATATT
>JBLIHD010000147.1:0-5214 GCA_047636335.1 Flavobacterium sp. | reverse complement strand
TTTCATATTTGCTTTTATAAATGGTTTGTCAAGTGATAAAATGTCTTAAAGCTAAGCCGGTTCTCCGTACAGGTCAAATTCAGTGGCTTCGATTATTTTTATCATAGCAAAGTCTCCTGTTTTTACATAATGTTTTGAGGCGTCAATAAGTACTTCGTTATCCACATCCGGACTGTCAAATTCTGTTCTTCCCACAAAGTGGCCGCCTTCTACTCTGTCGATAATGCATTTGAAAGTTTGTCCTACTTTTTCCTGGTTTAAATCCCATGAAATTTGAGATTGCAATTCCATTATTTCGTTTGCACGGTCTTGTTTTACTGTATCTGGAACATCATCTTCCAATAAGAAAGCATGGGTGTTTTCCTCATGAGAATAAGCAAAACAACCCATTCTGTCAAATTTCATTTCCTGAACCCAGTCTTTTAATATATTGAAATCTTCTTGGGTTTCACCTGGATAACCTACGATTAGGGTCGTACGAATCGCTATTCCGGGAACCGCCGCACGGAAATCTTTTAATAATTTGGTTGTTTTCTCTTGAGTCGTGCCACGTCGCATAGATTTCAAGATAGAATCTGAAATGTGCTGCAAAGGAATATCAATATAATTACAGATTTTAGGTTCGCGCTTCATGATGTCCAAAACGTCCATAGGGAAACCGGTAGGGAAGGCGTAATGCAAACGAATCCATTCGATTCCTTCCACTTTTGCCAATGCTTCCAACAGTTCTGCAAGATTTCTTTTTTTGTAAATGTCAAGACCATAATAAGTTAAATCCTGTGCGATCAAAATTAATTCTTTCACACCATCTCTAGCCAATCCTTCCGCTTCTTTCACTAATTTCTCGATGGTCTGAGAAACGTGCTTCCCACGCATTAATGGAATTGCGCAAAAACTGCAAGGTCTGTCGCAACCTTCAGCAATCTTTAAGTAAGCGTAATTTTTTGGGGTAGTGGTCAATCGCTCTCCTAGTAATTCATGTTTATAATCGGCACCCAAAGCTTTTAATAATTGTGGTAGCTCGGTGGTTCCAAAAAACTGGTCTACATTAGGTATTTCTTTTTCTAAATCGGGTCTGTAACGTTCTGATAAACATCCGGTAACGAACACTTTGTCTACTAAACCTCTTTCTTTTTTATCGGCATACTCTAAAATCATATTTACTGATTCTGCCTTGGCATTATCAATAAATCCGCAGGTATTGATAACAATAATATTTCCCTCTTCAGCAGCTGGAGCTTCATGCGCCACATCTTTTCCGTTGGCACGGAGCTGACCCATTAATACTTCGCTGTCATAGATGTTTTTAGAACATCCAAGAGTGATTACGTTGATTTTATTCTTTTTTAAAGACTTGGTTCTCATAGATTTGTAAATTGGAGTGCAAAATTACGTTTTTTTATTCAAACAGAAGTTTTTTCCCTGTCTTTTAGCTGTTTTTTATGAAGCTATTCCTGCTGTACCTTGCAATCTTCCGAATAAAAATCTAGAGGTTTTCACATCCTTCAATGCTAAAAAAAAACCGTTCTGTTGTAAAAAAACAAGACGGTTAATAAACTGTTTTTTAGATTTATTCTTTTGGAATACAAAGACGCTTATAATTCAAACAACAAAGTCAAAGAAACATTGTTATTGATTGAATTTATTTTAGCGCCATCAGTCAATCCTTGGCTGAAAAATCCTAGTTGCGAATCTCTTTCTGCATAAGCATAAGCTAAGTCTACTTTTGTCGAACCAAAATTATATCCAAAACCTCCTGAATAGCCTTTCAAATCGCCGACGGTGTTGGAATTTTTGTAAGGACTTTGTTCGTAACGATATCCTGCCCTTAAGCTTAGTCTATCAATTTTATACTCGCCACCTATTCTTAGCTCCCCCGAATTGTTTAAGGTATTGTTCATATTGGCGTTCAGGCTGCTGAAATAGCTGTCGTTTTCGGGCTTGAACTTGGTGCTGCTGTAATCTTTTATCGCGTAATCAAGACTAATAAGGCCTGAGGTTCCAAAAACATAAGCTAAGCTAGCAGTCACTTTGCTAGGAGTTTGAAGTTTGTAGGGCGCATAGACATTCGTGATTCGCGGGTCAACGACATCATTCGGTAGATCTCCATCAATGTTACTACTCACGGCAATCAGTTTTTGGGAAAATTCATCGCTTAAATTGTACCAAGTCGAAGATTCATAAGCTAAACCTAGTCTAACTTCATTGGTCACTTTTGCAATGGCACCCATTTGAAATGAAAATCCGGTTCCGTAGGTGTACAGGTCATTGTTAAATTGTAATTTGGTTACCTGATATTGTGAATTTAATGGATTGCTGTTGTCTTCATAAAAGACGGATGATTTTCTGAAATCCGTAAAGTGGGAGTTCAAGTTTATACCTATATACAGTTTGTCTTTGTAAGAGGTTGCAGCATTAAATGATAACTTTCCATTGTAACCAGTGGAATACATTGTGTTTTCCTGATAATAGTTACCACCTCCGGCAACATTTGAGCTGTATTGTGTGTTATTGGGGTCCGTACCCACTGGATTGATAACGTAGCCTTGGTATCCCAAAAATGCTTGTTGTGTGCCGTTATCTAAATCCTCGTAATAGGAGTCTTCAAGAACGTTTAACGGAACTCCGTTGGCATAGCTTAAAAAATAATTGGCAATCGAATTATTTGGGTTGGTACCAGCTGAAAACGTTGAGTTGCTGTAGTTGTTGGTGTTTTCATAGTTCATCGCTAGTGAAAACTTCTTCCAGTTGCTATTTGGATTTTTGTTATTAAATACAAAAACTCCCCCAGCTTGATTTAAATCAAAAGAATTGTCTTTTTCGGTTCTGGTCGTTCCAAAATAATTAGAATTGTTTTTAATGTCGCTATTGGTTATTGTTATTCCAAATTGATTATTTGAAAAGACAGCAGAGCCTGCAGGGTTTAAACTGATGGAGGAAAAGTCGCCTCCAAGCGCCCCAAAAGCACCACTCATAGCCTTGAAACGCGCCGTACCATTCAGGTTATCTTGAGAATAGCGCAATGCGTCAGCGATCTCTTGTGATTGGGCCACATTAAATATGAAACTTATAAATACTAAGAACAGATATTTTTTCATTTTGATACAATTTATATTTTTTGATAAATGAGAATGAACTTATCTTCTACCGCCACCCCGAGAAGTTCCTCCTCCTCCGCTTGAAGACCTTCCGCTATTGGAAGAACCGCTTGATCTTGAGGGGGAATAGCTGTTGTTATTAGCTCTTGAGGGAGAGTAGTTGTCGTTTCGGTTACTGTTTGAATTGATTTGTCTGCTAGTGTTTGTATTCGCTCTTCTTGTAGGAGAATTGTAAGATCGGTTTTGTGAGCCGCTTCTTCGAGTAAAAGTAGGGCTGGTTCTTGAGCTGTTGTTGTTAATTGACCTTCTTCTACTGTCAAAAGTGTTTGTGTTTCTATCGTTACTCGTCCCGTTTTGAGAATAACTCCTTGAATTGTAGGTTCTGTTTGTATTTACAGAATTAGAATAAGATGAAGAGGAACCTCTTCTGCTTGGGTTGTATGAGTAATTACGATTGTTGTTATTGTTTCCATAAGCAGGGTAGCCATAGTTATTCGCCCAGCCATTTCCGTACCAGCCATTTCCGTACCAGTTATTCCATCCAAAGCCTAGATTCATTCCCCATCCAAAACCACCATTAAATCCCCAGTTGTTCATCCCCCAGTTGCTCATTCCCCAGTTGTTCATTCCCCAATTGTTCATTCCCCAATTGTTCATTCCCCAATTGTTCATTCCCCAACCGTTGTCATAGATAATTACAGATTGAGGATTTCCTCCCCAAGCTGGATAGCCAGTATAGTTTTCCGGGATACTGTCATTACGGTCGTCATATTGATCATAACGATCAACATTGGTAAAAATTCCATTTGACTGGTTGTCGTCTTGCAAGGAGCCAAAATAATCTTTATAAAGGTTGTTTTGGTTGGCCTGTGGTGCACTCTCTACATATCTAACTTCAGAGTTTCCATAGACTCCGTCATTGTCATAATAGGAAGTGTTTTGATAAGATCCGCAGGACACCATCAAAAAGCTCAAGAATCCAATTAGAGGGATATATGAAGTTTTTTTCGTTGAAAAAATATAAGTTTTCATATCTATAAGGTTTTTTATTGTTGCACACTACAAAAATAGTTAGTTTTGTCGAACTATTTATTTAAATAAAATAATGCAAAATTTGTGCCAAACTATTCAATATGAGTAAGAACCTTACTACAAGATCAGAAGATTATTCAAAATGGTATAATGAACTGGTTGTTAAAGCTGATTTAGCTGAAAATTCGGGAGTTAGAGGCTGCATGGTCATCAAACCTTACGGTTATGCTATTTGGGAGAAAATGCAAGCGGAGTTAGACCGAATGTTTAAGGAAACAGGGCATGAAAACGCCTATTTTCCTTTATTCGTTCCTAAAAGTATGTTTGAAGCAGAAGAAAAGAATGCGGAAGGATTTGCCAAAGAATGTGCCATAGTGACACATTACAGACTGAAAAATGATCCGGATAAACCCGGAAAATTAATGGTAGACCCCAATGCAAAACTGGAGGAGGAGCTTATTGTCCGACCTACGAGTGAAGCGATCATTTGGTCCACCTATAAGGGATGGGTTCAATCCTACAGGGATTTGCCTTTGTTGATTAACCAATGGGCTAATGTTGTTCGTTGGGAAATGAGGACACGTTTGTTTTTGAGAACTGCAGAGTTTTTATGGCAAGAGGGACATACCGCACATGCAACCAGGGATGAGGCTATCGAGGAATCTGAAAAAATGATGAACGTTTATGCTGAATTTGCGGAAAAATTTATGGCCATTCCGGTTGTAAAAGGGATAAAAACAGAGACGGAACGGTTTGCGGGCGCCGAAGAAACCTATTGTATTGAAGCGTTAATGCAAGATGGTAAAGCGCTTCAGGCGGGAACGTCCCATTTTTTAGGTCAGAATTTCGCGAAAGCATTCGACGTAAAGTTTGCTAATGCCGAAGGGAAACAGGAATATGTTTGGGGAACCTCATGGGGTGTTTCCACCCGATTAATGGGCGCTTTGGTGATGACTCATTCAGATGATAAAGGAATAGTTTTACCTCCAAACTTGGCTCCTATACAAGTCGTGATAGTGCCAATTCACAAAACGGATGAACAATTGGATGAAATTACGATTGAAGTAAACCTATTGATAGCTGA
>JBLIHD010000146.1:0-5256 GCA_047636335.1 Flavobacterium sp. | reverse complement strand
AAGTGCGGATAATAGGACTCGAACCTACACGCCTTGCGGCACCAGATCCTAAGTCTGGCATGTCTACCAATTTCACCATATCCGCGTGCAATTGTGGGTGCAAATATAATCATATCTTCCAACATTCAAAGCAATTTCTTGAAAAAATTATTCATTCTCTTTTTCGTAGTTTTGTAAGTATAAACAATAAGCAAATAAATGGAAAATATTAAGTCATACGTTCAACAAAATAAAGATCGTTTCATCAACGAGCTGATAGAATTACTGCAAATGCCCTCCGTTAGCGCTGATCCAGCCTACTCCCAAGATGTTATCGAAACTTCCGAAGCGGTAAAAATAAGTTTAGAAAAAGCGGGCTGTGATTTCGTCGAAATTTGCGAAACAGACGGTTACCCTATCGTTTACGGTGAAAAAATAATTGACAAAAGCTTGCCAACGATTTTAGTTTACGGCCATTATGACGTTCAACCGGCAGATCCAATCGAATTATGGACCTCCCCTCCTTTCGAACCCGTAATAAAAAAAACCGAAACACATCCTGAAGGCGCCATTTTTGCCCGTGGCGCCTGCGACGATAAAGGACAAATGTACATGCACGTTAAGGCATTTGAATACATGGTTCAAAACAACAATTTACCCTGCAACGTGAAGTTCATGATTGAAGGCGAAGAAGAAGTGGGCAGTGTCAACTTAAAAACCTTCGTGGAAAACAATCATGACAAGTTAAAAAATGACGTGATTTTAATTTCTGACACGGGAATGATATCAAACCAACAACCCTCCATTACCACAGGCCTTCGTGGTCTAAGCTATGTAGAAGTGGAAGTGACAGGACCCAACCGTGATTTACATTCTGGCCTATACGGTGGTGCTGTGGCAAACCCCATTAACATATTAACTAAAATGATTGCGTCACTTCATGATGAAAACAATCATATTACCATTCCAGGTTTCTATGACAACGTAGAAGAATTATCCCTTGAAGAAAGATCCGAAATGGCCAAAGCGCCTTTCAGCTTAGAGAAATATATAAAAGCATTAAACCTCAATGATGTTTATGGTGAAAAAGGATATGTAACTAACGAAAGAAACTCCATCCGCCCTACACTGGACGTCAACGGAATCTGGGGAGGCTACACCGGCCAAGGAGCAAAAACGGTTATTGCGAGTCAAGCTTTCGCCAAAATCTCAATGCGCTTAGTCCCTAATCAGGATTGGGAACAAATCACGGAATTATTCACAAATCATTTCTTAAGTATCGCTCCGGCCGGAGTTACCGTAAAAGTGAAACCGCATCATGGCGGACAAGGGTATGTGACCCCTATTGACAGCATTGGTTACAAAGCGGCAAATATGGCTTACACGGAAACTTTTGGAGTTCCTGCCATTCCGGTGCGTTCCGGAGGTAGTATCCCGATCGTCGCCTTATTCGAAAAAGAACTGAAAAGCAAAACGATCCTAATGGGATTTGGCTTGGACAGCGATGCTATCCACTCGCCAAATGAGCACTTCGGAGTCTTCAATTTCCTTAAAGGAATCGAAACCATTCCTTTGTTCTACAAATATTTTGTCGAGCTAAGCAAATAAAACATCCCACATTACATTTTAAAATCCGTTCAGCAATGAGCGGATTTTTTTTTTGGCATTAGCCGCCAAAAAGAGCGGGGCGGGCTATACGTTGCAATCTTTTTATTGAAAAAATAAAAAGGATTTTCACTACTATCCCTAATACAAAGCACAAGAAACCAAATGTTTCGTGAAAAAAATTAGGTTATTAAATAATTAACTCTACATTTGTAGAGCAGTGTGTAATTCTGTAGAACAAGCCCAATGAAAAAATCCATCCTCCTATTTGTTGTGATACTAAGTTTCTGTTCTTGTAGAACAACAAATCAAACCGTAAATAACAAAAGGGAAGGAATCTGGATTGAAGAATACGCCATAGACAGCGCCCATTACAAATCAATTGGCACCTATAAAAACGATGATCCCATTAAAAAATGGAGGTATTATTTAAACGGAAAATTGATAAAAAAACAGCGGTATCATAAAATGTATTGCAAAGCCAAGTTTTTCCATAAGAACAGGAAAACTCGAGCCAAGGGAATCACCAGGATAGATGAAAACCCGAAAGGAATTCATTGGTATTATTCCGGAATTTGGAAATATTATGACAAGCGGAGAAAATTAACAATAACCCGCAACTATGACGAAGGAGAATTGATTTCAGAGAAAACAGAGACAGCTGCAGCCCCGAAAAAATAAATGGCCGTCAAGCTGCTTAATCCATCGAAATTCTATCATCAAAAAACAAACGAATTAAAACCTAACAATCGAAATAAGATGCAACAATTAACTAAGTCCGAAGAACAATTAATGGAACAGCTTTGGAAACTGGGGACAGCTTTTATGAAAGATTTACTTGAAGCTTTTCCTGAGCCAAAACCGAAAACGACCACGGTTGCCACTTTATTGAAGAGAATGATCGATAAAAATTATGTGGCTTACAATGAGTTTGGAAATTCCAGAGAATATTATCCTTTGGTAAAAAAAACAGACTATTTCTCCAAACACGTAAATGGCCTGATCACTAATTTTTTCAATAATTCGGCTTCTCAATTCGCTTCGTTTTTCACCACCGAAACGAATTTATCATCGGCGGAATTGGAAGATCTCAAAAAAATAATAGACAGTGAACTTCAAAAAAAGAAAAAATGATAGACTTCATAATCAAATCGACACTTTCGCTGTCCGTCCTATTGGCCGTATATCACATTCTGCTGGAAAAAGAGAAAATACATCAATTCAACCGGTTTTACCTTCTGTTCAGCCTTGTCTTTTCTTTCAGCATCCCATTTATAACTATTGAAGTGGTACAGGAATCCATAAGTCCTTTGATAGGGAAAGCCACGATAAAACCGGGCGAGCCAACTATAGCGGTAATAGAAGATTCGATGAATTACTGGCTTGTTTCCCTTTGGGGCATATATGCCATCGTAAGTTCGGTACTTATAACCCGATTTATAAGAAACATTCGAAAATTAACCTCAAGAATAAAATCAAATCCTGTCATTGATTATAAAAACTCAAAACTGGTTTTGCTAAAAGAGAAAATACTTCCGCATACTTTTCTGGATACCATATTCATCAACGAAACGGATTATCATAACAGAAAAATTGAAGCAGAACTATATACACATGAATTAATTCACGTAACCCAAAAACATACCCTGGACATTTTGTTTATTGAAACTCTAAAAATGCTATTTTGGTTTAACCCCATTTTTATTTTCTATAAAAAAGCAATACAACTCAACCACGAATTCCTTGCAGACGAGAAGGTCGTGAAATCCTATAACAATGTTCCGTTCTACCAGAATCTATTATTATCAGTGGCAAACGCGAACTCAAACTATTACCTGGCCAGTAATTTAAACTATTCAATAACCAAAAAAAGATTAATTATGATGACAAAAACCACATCGGCGTCAAGATCCATGTTGAAAAAACTGGTACTAATACCCCTATTTACAAGCATCGTCTTTCTATCATGCGCCAAAAAAGTAGAGAAAGAAGAATCAGCCCAAAGCCCAACGGAATTAAAAACTCCTAGCAGTGGAATGGAAAAATATTTTCAAGAAACAACCTTCCGTATTAAAGATGAAAATGGAACTACAATTGCAAACAAAAAATTCAACGAACTAACAACGGAAGAGAAAGAGAATGTTCCGCCACCTCCTCCACCTGTGACAGCTCCTACAAGTCAACAGCAAATAAACGAGCTGAAAAATGCAGTAGGGCCTAAATATGTTGATATCAACATTCACAACAATAAAACAGAAAAAGCATACACAACTACAGAGGTAACAGAAAAACCAAAATTTCCAGGCGGAATGGATGCGTTTTATAAATTTGTTGGAGAGAACTACAAAATCTCACCACAAGCCTCAGAAATAAAACTAAAAGGCAAAGTTTATGTCACATTTATGGTTGAAAAAGACGGCTCTCTTTCAGAATTGACAATCCTAAGAGACATTGGCTACGGAACCGGAGAGGAGGCTCTTCGCGTTTTAAAACTATCCCCAAACTGGATTCCTGGAAAAGTAAATAATATCCCAGTTAAAACGCTATACAGCCTTCCAATCACAATTCAAACAGAATAACAACCGTTGTAAAACAACAAATCCGCCTCTATCAGAGGCGGATTCATCTTACTACAAAATCTAAAAAAGGGCTAACTAAAATCCTTATCGGGTTTATACCCGAAATACGGCATCGTTTCTTCTTTAAAAACTACTCCATATTCTTCCAATTCTTTCAAAATAGGCAAATACACTTCTTTACGTATTGGCAATTGCACTCCCGGAGTGGTTATCTTTCCGTTCAGTATTTGTAAAGTGGCCATTGCAACCGGCAATCCGACTGTCTTAGCCATTGCGGTATAAGTCTGGTCTTCCCCGATGCAAACCATTTTCGAATCGATTTGTTTCTTTACGCCATCTAATTCATACCCGAATTTATGGTACATCACAATCATATCTTTATCTTCCGGCTGTAAGGCCCAGCTATCATTTAAAATCTTTTCCAGTATTTGAGCAGGGGTGGCATCTTTCAGACCCACAAGCTTGTTGTCATTGAACAAATTCAATTCTAACAGTTTATCCCACATAATATCATCCTGATCAATTTGGAGAATCAAACGCATTTTAATTTCCACAGAATCCGTTGGATGGTATGGCAGGAACGAATTCACGAATTGCCTGTAACTCATGTTTTCAGAATTTTCCATAACGTAACTGTCGTCAGTCATTCCCAATTGCACAAACATGTTCCAGGCTTTGGAGAAACCTACCCGGCGAATAGTTCCTCTATATAAGGTCAGTATATCGTCTAATCCGTAAACACCTCTATATTTTAATGAATCCCGATTTGAATAAGCCTCAAAACGACCATATCCTTCTACTTCGAGAAACTCAGTTCTTCTAAATAATTTACAGTAGGGTATATATTTATAGGTTCCCTCTTGAATAAACTTAGCCGTACCACCCTGTCCGGCTAACACAACGTTCCGAGGAGCCCAGGTAAATTTGTAATTCCATACGTTTGTATCTGATTCAGGGGCGACAAGGCCCCCACAAAAGGATTCAAACAAAAGCATTTTTCCGCCCTTATCCCTGATTTCATCAATAATTTTCATGGCACTCATATGATCGATCCCAGGATCTAATCCGATCTCGTTCATAAACACTAGATTAT
>JBLIHD010000145.1:0-5271 GCA_047636335.1 Flavobacterium sp. | reverse complement strand
GGTTTTCCTGTGTAGTTGAAGGCATGTCTTGAAGACTTGTCACTTTCTTTACTCGCTGTTGGCTTCCCCCTACGTCTTCCTGCATGATTAAAAGTCTGTTTTCTGAACCTTCTGAGGGCGGCACTCTTCGCCTTGTCGGCTGACGGTTTTTCTGCCTAGTTGGCTGCCTTTGCGGCCTTGTTGATGGCTGTGATCTCTGTTTAGCGGGCTGCCTTTGCGGCCTTGTTGATGGCTGTGACCTCTGCCTAGTTGACTGTCTGTCTTGTCGTCTTGTTGATGGCTGCTCTCGTTGTCTTGTAGACTCACGGTTTTGTCGCCTAGTTGACGGCCTTTGCCCTCGAGTTGATTCACTGTTTACCCTATTTATATCTCTTCTTGAAACTCTCGGCGGCGCTGTGGGCCGTCTAAAATCCCTACCGCCATATGTACTTCTATAAATCCCTTCCCTTCTGTTCCTAGTTACAATTGCCGAGGTATTCCTTCTCCTTAAATAAGAAGAATGATGGGAAGGAAATCGTATGTAGGAAGTCCTGTGATAGCGGTGACTTCTATAATAATGATTATGATAATTCCAATAATTGTAATATAAAATTGGTCTCCACGGATTCCAATATACGGGATAGTAGCCCCAATGCCAAGGAGAAATATAAACTGAAAATGATGGAGAGAACAAGAGTCCGACAATCGGCCACTCGGTAACATAAACAATACCGTTCCCATAGACGCGATTATTTATAATGATTGTCTGATCACCAATGTATGCGGGATTTGGCGTCTCCGAAACCGTACGCATTGAAGGCTCCACAACATAACCCCTTCCATACAAAGCTTCATCTCCAATAACTTGGACAACAATACTTCCCTCACTATTCTTGCTCACTTCTATAACGGCTACATCCTGAAATTGATTGGTATTAACGGAAACCCTAAGCACGATAGAATGAAAATGTCCCTGATTATATGAAGTCACCGAAATATAGTCCACAAAATTATCATTGTTCAGATCCAGGTTATTGACATTAGAATCTCTCACATTCAGCTTTCTTTCAAATTCCTCTATCGTTATCGAGTTTTGAAAAATATCCAGAACCGCATAAAGATTAAGGTTGTCCCCCGGCAAACCTAAGGCTACAACTTCGTTCTCAACTTGGGAAAACATGGGAAAACTCCATAAGCTCATCATTAACACTAAAAAGGTTATAATCGTCTTTTTCATCGTTTATAATTTTAATTGCTGCAATTAAATCTCAATACAATATACGAAATTATATTCTTAATACATTTACAAACAAGTCTTTAACTGTTTTTTATCAATTATAAATGTTCACGTGAAAAATCTTTCAAATTCTGCTAAAACAAAAAAAAGGCATACGCTCAGTGCGTATCCCTTTTTAATTCTCCTATCAATTCCTTTCAATTAAAATCGAAATGCCATAATTCGCTATTTCTCAATCTCCCTCATACTCTCCATTTTCTTGTTTGCCAAGAATCCCGTAATATCTTCAAAATGCTCCACTACACGTTTATTTCCAAATTCAAACACCTTGGTCGCTAATCCGTCTAAGAAGTCCCTGTCGTGGGAAACCAATATCAAGGTTCCGTCAAAATCACGTAAAGCATCCTTGATAATATCCTTAGTTTTCATGTCCAAATGATTTGAAGGTTCATCTAAAATCAATAAGTTAACCGGCTCCAGCAATAATTTAATCATCGCCAGACGTGTTTTCTCTCCACCTGACAGCACTTTTACTTTTTTAGTCACATCATCACCATGAAACATGAAAGCGCCTAAAATGTCTTTAATTTTGGTACGTACATCACCAACAGCAATATCATCTATAGTTTCAAATATCGTGGCGTTTTCATCTAATAATGACGCTTGGTTTTGAGCGAAATAACCAATTTGGGCATTATGACCAATTTCTAAACTTCCTCCATTGATTTCTATCTGTTTCATGATGGCTTTAATCATTGTAGATTTACCTTCACCGTTTTTCCCTACGAAAGCTACTTTCTCTCCTCTTTCAATGACAATATTAGCATCCTTGAAAACCACATGGTCCCCATAGGATTTTGACAGGTCCTTAACAATTACAGGATATTGTCCCGAACGAACCGCAGCAGGAAACTTTAATTTCAAAGCTGAAGTATCCACTTCGTCCACTTGAACTATAACAAGTTTATCTAACATCTTAACCCGAGATTGAACAGCATCTGTTTTAGAGAACGTCCCTTTAAAACGGTCAATAAAAGTTCTATTATCGGCAATCATTCTTTGCTGCTCATCATATGCTTTTTGCTGGTGCATGCGACGGTCTTTTCTCAGTTCTAAATAATGTGAATATTTGGCTTTATAATCATATATCCTTCCCATAGTCACTTCTATGGTGCGATTGGTAATATTATCGACAAAAGCTCTATCATGAGAAATTACCACAACGGCCTTTGCTGAATTGATTAAGAAGTCCTCTAACCATTGGATACTTTCAATATCCATGTGATTGGTAGGCTCATCGAGCAAAATCAAATCTGGTTTTCGCAAAAGGATTTTTGCTAATTCAATTCGCATTCTCCAACCACCAGAAAACTCAGATGTTTGACGCGTAAAATCCTCTCGGGCAAACCCCAACCCAAGCAATATCTTTTCGATTTCGGCTTCATAATTCACTTCTTCAATAGCGTAAAATTTCTCACTCAAATCAGAAACTCTTTCGATCAGTTTCATGTAAGCATCACTTTCGTAATCAGTGCGAATGGTAAGCTGTTCATTAATCTCATCAATCTCCGCTTTCATGCTGAAAATTTCGCCAAATGCTTTTGAGGCTTCTTCAACAACGGTGGCTCCGTCAGTAGTCAATAAATGCTGTGGCAAATAAGCAACTATGGCATCTTTGGGCGCAGAAACATTTCCAGTTGAAGGCTTACTTTGTCCGGCTATTATCTTCAGAAGCGTTGATTTTCCCGCTCCATTTTTACCCATCATGGCAATCTTATCATTTTCATTAATAGCGAAGGAAACGTCACTGAAAAGCGTTGTGCCACCAAATTGCACGGAAACATCATTAACTGTAATCATTGTAGTATTGTTTTGTGGAATCGGTTAATCGTCAATTTAAAAACCCAATTGTTTTAAAAAGTGCAAAGATAGATTAATTAAGCACTTGGTTAAGTATAAAATGAAAGCTTCCAAAAACAGAAGTTATTAATCCTGTTTCCGGAAGCTTTTAAAAGAAATAGTTTCTTGATACTTATTCCTTGTCTTTTTTATTTATGGTATTCCATATATGCGCATTCGAAACCCCAATATCTTCGGGATGAAACGTTGGGTCTTTCCCCTCTTTTCTCTGTTTCTCATAATCTCTTAATGCAGCCAGCGCCGGTTTTTGCAATAGAATAATTGCAATAATATTAAACCAAGCCATAATTCCTACCCCTAAATCACCGATATTCCACGCTAATTTTGCCTGATTGATTGAACCATACATGATAACCAACATCATCACCATTTTCAGTATATGAGTATAAATTGGCGATTTCACATTCCTTGTCAAATAAGAAATATTTGTTTCGGCAATGTAGTAATAGGCCAAAATCGTAGTAAAAGCGAAGAAAAACAAGGCAATAGCAACGAAATAAGATCCGAAGCCCGGCAAAACACTATCCATAGCACTTTGGGTATATCCTGGACCCACAGTAACATTTTTGGCTCCTTCATACAAAAATCTAGATGCACCTTCAGTTCCAAAACCTGGATTTTGAACATTATATTTTCCTGTTATTAACAACATAAAACCAGTAGCAGAACAAACTAATAAAGTATCAATATAAACTGAGAATGATTGAACTAAACCTTGTTTGGCAGGATGTGAAACATTTGCAGCAGCTGCTATATGTGGAGCAGTACCCTGACCTGCCTCATTAGAATAAATTCCTCGTTTCACACCCCATTGAACAGCTAGACCAAAGACAGCGCCAAAACCGGCTTCCATATTAAAAGCGCTTTTAAACACTAAGGCAATAACCCCTGGAAGTTGATCAATATCTATTACTATTATCACTAATACAATTATAATGTAAGCTATAGCCATTATGGGCACCACGTATTCCGTAAACTTGGCGATCCTTTTCACACCCCCAAATACAATGGCCCCGAATATTACTGCAACCACAACTCCGGAAATCCAAGTATCAATATTAAAGGCGTTCTCTATTCCGTCAGCAACAGAATTTGCCTGCACTCCTGGTAACAACAAACCTGCTGAGATTATCGAAACTATGGCGAACAAAACTGCAAACCATTTGACACCTAGTCCTCGTTCAATATAAAATGCTGGCCCTCCGCGAAACTCCCCTAAATGCTTTTCTTTATAAATTTGCGCCAAAGTTGCTTCGATGAAGGCGGTACTCGCTCCTAAAAACGCAACCATCCACATCCAGAACATAGCTCCCGGTCCACCAAAGGCTATAGCTGTAGCGACACCTGCGATATTTCCCGTACCGACTCTTCCAGCCAAAGACATAGACAAAGCTTGAAAAGAAGAGACTCCCGATTCAGAACTTTTCCCATCAAACAGCAAACGAAACATTTCTTTGATGTGGCGCACTTGCAAAAAACGGGTACGATACGAAAAATAAAGTCCGCTGCCTAAACACAAAACAATTAATGCGTTACTCCAAACAATATCATTTAATACCCCAATAATCTCTTCCATACAGTTGTTTTATATTAATAGTTTCCAAAAAACGAATCTTTTATCTTTTGAAATGATTTTTATAAAACTATAAAATTAAGCCAAAAAAAACTAACTAATAGACACTTAAAACCAAAATAATAACTTAGCACCCTGTTTTTCAGAGTTTACGCTATTTTGTCGTTTCTACAAAAAAGGAAAAATAATGTTAAATTTTATTTTATTTTTTTACATAAACCCCCTCTCTGCTCGCTTTTAAGCATACAAAAAATGCCCTATTCATTCAAACAGGGCAGTTTAAAATTCTCTATTGCTGCATATCGATATAAAAAAAAAACTACTCTTTTCTCCACTTTTTTGATTCTTCAAAGACATGTTCCAAAATGGCCGCTTCCTTATCGTCGAAATCTACATTCCTGCGGCTCATGACTAGCCTGGCCGTTTCAAAAGCTTTTTTAGTGATGTACGTAGAAAATCCTGCGGCACCTCCCCAAGAAAAGCTAGGCACAAAATTACGGGGAAACCCGCTTCCGAAGATATTAGCGCTAACCCCAATAACAGTTCCGGTATTAAACATGGT
>JBLIHD010000144.1:0-5333 GCA_047636335.1 Flavobacterium sp. | reverse complement strand
ATTTATAACAGAACAAAGAAAAAGCTAAACCTTAAAAAAAGCTTATACAATTCCGCCTATTTGTTGTAAAATTCCTTGATTGAAAATCAATCACTATTTAACGTAGAATTCCCGCTTTCAAAATTTGCCCAAAGTCATACATATCCTCGAACGAGCAATACAACGGAACTGGAGCAAACCGAATCACATTAGGCTCACGCCAATCAGTGATTACGCCATTTTCCATTAAATAGTCAAACAAACCGCGCCCTTCCCCATGGAGAAAGACTGATAATTGACAACCTCTTTCAGATACTTCCGATGGTGTAATAATTTCGAAACTGCTATCCACCTCCTTAGCTATTTCCTGAAGGATAAACTCTAGATAAGCCGTTATTCTATCTCTTTTTTCGATTATAGCATCCATTCCTATTTCATCAAACATATCTACAGAGGCCAAATAAGGTGCTAGCGAAAGAATCGGTATATTACTAATTTGCCAACCCTCTGCTCCTTTAACAGGGTCAAAAGTTGGTTCCATTTTAAAACGGCGTTCCTTATTGTGTCCCCACCAACCAGCAAATCTAGGCAGGTCCGGATTGTTGTGGTGTTTTTCATGTATAAAACAACCAGAAGCATTTCCAGGCCCTGAATTCATGTATTTGTAACTACACCAGGAAGCAAAATCAGCATCCCAGTCGTGAAGTTCTAATTTTATATTTCCCACAGCATGCGCTAAATCCCAACCTACTATCGCGCCTGCATCATGTCCCGCGGCAGTTATAGTTTTCATGTCAAAAACCTGACCGGTGTAATAGTTCACTCCCCCAATTAATACCAAAGCGAGTTCATCGCCGACTTCAGCAATTTTAGCTAATACATCTTCCAACCTGATGTTGTGTTCTCCCTCTCTCCTCTTAATTTCGACAATTGCATCTTCCGTTTTGTATCCATGAAAATCCACTTGACTTTGAAACATGTATTGATCCGAAGGAAAGGCTTTTTCTTCGCAAATGATCTTGTATCTTGATTTTGTAGGTCTGTAAAACGAAACCATCAGTAAATGAAGATTTACCGTAAGGGTATTCATCACTGTTACTTCTGAAGGTAGCGCCCCCACAATTTTACTTAAGGGTTTTGCAAAACGTTCGTGGTAATCCCACCATGGCTTTTCGGCATAAAAGTGCCCTTCTACAGCAAGATTAGCCCAATCATCCATAACTTCATCAACATAAGCCTTTGTTCTTTTAGGCTGTAAGCCTAAAGAATTACCGGTAAAATAAATTACTTTTTTGCCGTTTACTTTGGGAAAAATAAATTCATCTCTATATTTATTCAGTTTGTCTTGTAAGTCAACTTGCTGCGCAAATTCTTTGGTGTTTTCGAAAGTCATCATTTATTTTATTTGTGTTGTAAAAATACTAAAAAGAAGTGAGCAAGAAAGAGAAAACGGGAAAAGGAATAATACTGAAAACTAAAAACATCTGTCATCTCGTAAACGCCAAAAAAAAAATCTCGCCATTACTGACGAGATTTAGTGAATTAACCTTTATTTTTTATTAGATGATTAACATCGCATCGCCGTATGAATAGAATTTATACCCTTCTTTAATCGCTTCTTCATACGCTCTTTTCATTAAATCATGTCCACAAAATGCAGAAACCATCATTAATAAAGTAGATTTTGGAGTATGAAAGTTTGTGATCATACAAGTAGGTATCGTAAACTCATGAGGAGGGAAAACAAATTTGTTTGTCCAACCATCAAAAGGGTTTAGCGTTCCGTGTGAAGAAACTGAGCTCTCAACGGCACGCATTGAGGTAGTACCGACCGTACAGATGCGTTTTTTCTTTGATTTTGCATCATTGACAATATCACATGCTCCTTGAGTAATTTTTAATTCCTCAGAATCCATTTTGTGTTTTGACAAATCCTCAACCTCAACTGGATTGAAAGTTCCCAAACCTACGTGAAGTGTAACCTCAGCAAATTTAATCCCTTTGATTTCCAGTTTTTTCAATAAATGTTTAGAGAAGTGCAGTCCCGCAGTAGGTGCCGCAACGGCACCTTCTTCTTTAGCATAAATGGTTTGGTAACGCTCCGCATCTTCTGGAGTTACATCTCTGCTTATGTATTTAGGGATTGGAGTTTCTCCAAGTTCCGTTAATTTTTTTCTGAATTCTTCATATGAACCATCGTAAAGGAAACGCAATGTTCTTCCGCGAGAAGTGGTGTTGTCAATAACCTCAGCAACTAATGAATCGTCATCACCGAAATACAGTTTGTTTCCGATTCTAATTTTACGTGCCGGATCCACTAAAACATCCCAAAGACGTTGTTCCGCATTTAATTCCCTGAGCAAGAAAACTTCGATTCTTGCACCTGTTTTTTCTTTATTTCCGTACAAACGTGCCGGAAAAACTTTAGTGTTATTTAAAATTAAAACATCACCATCATCAAAATAATCAATAACATCCTTGAAGGTCTTGTGTTCGATCGTTTGTTTTTTACGATCAATAACCATTAAACGTGCCTCATCTCTGTGTTCAGAAGGAAATTCTGCAAGAAGCTCTTTTGGTAAGTCAAATTGAAATTGTGATAGTTTCATATTTATTTTTTTATTTAAAAGTTTAAAGTGTAAGGCTTAATAATTTAGCCCTACCGCTACACTTATTTAAGGCTGCAAATATACGACTGTGAGATAGGCGTTGTCAAGTGTTTTGCCGTTTATTTTAAACAAAATCAGGAGAATCCCATACAGATTAGTGCCAAAAGACCATAAACATTGACAATCTCTAATTAATTTCAGAAACAGAAAAGCCCAATTTTCTCATATCTACCCAAAAATCAGGGTATGATTTAGACACGACTTCGGCATTTTCTATTATTATGGGCACTTTTAACGCTAGAGGAGCAAATGCCATTGCCATTCGGTGGTCGTTATAAGTGGCGATTTTTACGTTGTGATTAATTTCCGCAGCAGCGACAAGGGTCAGGCTATCATCAGTAACAGATATATTAGCACCTAACTTTGTCAACTCTATCCGTAATGCTTCAAGTCTATCGGTTTCTTTGATTTTCAAGGTATGAAGTCCCGTTAAGTGACAGCCAATTCCTAAACCCAGACAAGTAACCACGATAGTTTGTGCAATATCCGGAGTGTTGTTCAGTTCAAAGTTTACCGTTTCAAATTTAAAGTCAGAAAGTTTAACCAAAGTCATTTTATTCCCTTCAAAACGGGTTTCAACTCCCATCTGTTTGTAGATTTCTACCAAAGCAGAATCTCCTTGCAGGCTTTTCTCTTTGTAACTGCTTAATATTATCGAAGTGGTATCGGCTAGAGCAACTAAACTAAAAAAGTATGATGCGGAACTCCAATCGGATTCAACAACCATTTCTTTGGCTTTAACTTCATGTTTTGGATACACTTTGATAACGTTTCCTTCAAAACTGGTTTTGACATCCAAGTCGTTCAGCAAAGCTAAAGTCATTTTTATGTATGGAATAGATGTGATCTCTCCGTCCAATGTCAGCTCAATTCCGTTTTCCAGTTTTGGAGCCACTAATAATAGTGCCGAAATATATTGGCTACTTACATTCGCAGGTATAGTAACTTTTGAAGCGGTGATTTTTTGTCCTTTGATTCGAATAGGCGGATAACCCGATTCTTTTTCATAGGATATTTGCGCCCCCAATTGCTCAAGTGCTTCCACCAAAACTTTTATTGGACGCTCGGTCATACGTTGTGAACCGGTCAAAACCAATTCACGACCTTCGCTTACCGCAAAATAAGCCGTAAGAAATCGCATGGCCGTTCCCGCATGATGAATATCCACTATTTCTTCGTTACCTTTCAGTGCTTTTTGCATCACCTCGCTATCGTCAGAGTTAGATGTATTTGCTAATGTAACATTAGGGAAAAGCGCTTGTAATAATAAGAGTCGGTTTGTTTCGCTTTTCGATCCCGTAACGGCAATATCGGCTTGCAAATTAGAATGGGAGGTTTGTAACAGTAAATTCATCTTTGGTAGGGTTGTTTGCTAATTTGTCTTAAATTTATTTTAAAAAAAGCACGCACCAAAGCATTGCCTAGACTTATAACATTATTTTAGTTTATCGTTGTTTTTATGACGGTTTTTATCGCGAATGGATTTCATATCCATCTTTTTGTCAAAAGCGGCTTGCAAATCGATGCCGGTTTGATTCGCCAGACACATCACCACAAAAACCACATCGGCTAATTCTTCGCCTAAGTCTTTGTTCTTATCGCTTTCTTTCTCGGATTGCTCCCCGTAACGACGCGCTATGATTCGAGCCACTTCGCCTACTTCCTCCGTAAGTTGAGCCATATTGGTCAGTTCGTTGAAGTACCGAACACCATGTTCTTTTATCCAGTTGTCTACGTCTAATTGCGAATTCTTCAAGTCCATATTACTCTCTATTTTTACTGTCTATAATTATAGTGACCGGTCCATCATTTAAAAGGCTCACTTTCATGTCTGCCCCAAAAACACCCGTTTGTATTTTCTTTCCTAATTCTTTTTCCAGTTGCTGAACAAAGTTTTCATACAACGGAATGGCAACATCGGGCTTTGCAGCCTTAATATAGGATGGTCGATTGCCTTTTTTAGTGGAGGCATGAAGTGTAAATTGACTTACAGTGATTATATCGCCATCTATATCTTTAACCGATAAATTCATCACCTGATTCTCATCTTCAAAAATTCGGACTTTGGTGATTTTTCCAACCAGCCAATCAATGTCTTCCTGCGAATCAGCCGCTTCAATTCCTATTAAAATTAATAAGCCTTTTTGGATATCGGCTACAATTTTATTTTCTATAGTGACGGATGCGGAGGAAACTCTTTGGAGAACAATTTTCAAATTAATGCTGGATTATAAATTATGAATAGTGGTATTACTATTTTCTGTTTTCGTCACTGATTGCTCGATCCTCATTATGAATGTCAGTACGATAATTTTCATCATCCCCTTCTAACAGTTTAAGATAACTATTGTAACGTGACCAGGCTATTTCATCTCTTTCCAATGCTTCTTTCACAGCGCACTTTGGTTCGTCTTTGTGTAAACAGTTGTTGAATTTACATTGCTCTTTCAATTTGAAAAATTCAGGAAAATACCCGCTAATTTCTGCAGGCTCCATATCTACAACTCCAAAACCTTTAATTCCTGGCGTATCAATAATTCTAGCGTCAAAAGACAAATCATACATTTCGGCAAAGGTAGTAGTGTGCTGACCTTGTTTACTTGCTTCAGAAATTGTTTTTGTTTTTAAATGCAAAGAAGGCTCCATGGCATTTACCAGTGTTGATTTACCAACTCCCGAATGCCC
>JBLIHD010000143.1:0-5339 GCA_047636335.1 Flavobacterium sp. | reverse complement strand
AAACGCGGTCGCGAGTATGAATCCACAATTTCCATCGATTATTTAAGTCGTTTGAACGAACGTTATGAAGCGTGGGTGCACACTTACGACAGAGGAAAAATACTTATCATAGACGTGGACAATATCAACTTCGTTGATAAACCCGAAGATTTAGGGAACATCATCACCCGAATAGATGCGGAAATAAACGGATTATTCTAAAAGAAAAAAAATTAAAATAAACACCTCGCTATTGCGGGGTTTTTTTATATCTTTAATTACCAGTAAGTTACCTCCGATTTTAAAACGACCTCAAATTTACCGGAAACATTTTTTCAACAATCCCAGTACTGATTATCAATTTAAATATAAAAAATCATGAGGCTACTAAACTTAAAACACAAAATGTTCAGCGTGTTATTTATCATTGCGATAATACTGCAAAGCTGTAGCATCTATAAAAAATCCCCAACAAGTTTAGACGAAGCAGCAAGAGCTAACGCCAGAACGGTAGTTGTTAATACTGACAATTCAAAACTGGAATTCATTCGAATCACACAAGTAGATAACGAGTATTACGGCGAAGTTAAAACTATCAGCGGCACTAAAAAAGTGCCTTTGTCTGAAACTGATATAAAAAGCATTCGAGTTTTAGATAAGACTGCAACAACATTCACAAATCTAGGAATTATCGTAGTTCCTGTAGCCGCTGCCTTAGTAATCATTTCCCTCAGCTCACTTGACCTAGACCTAGGTTCATCATCTGGTCAATAGCAAGTACTTAAAATATAGTAGCAGGGAATAACATTCTAGAAACAAGCTTTTTTTTAACCAAAACACCCATAAAAAAAAGCCTCGCGATTGCGAGGCTTTTTTATTAGTAAACAATTGCCAAAATATCAAAATGTATTTAAGGACTATTTCAAGACATCAATTTTTGCCTGAACTTCAGCATCAGTCCCTTCAAAAACTTGTGTTTCAACTTTACCGTTTACTGCTGTTGTTATTGTAGCAGTAACTGCACCATTGACATTTGTTTTCTCAATAGTCACTTTAACATTATTATGCGCCATAGTTACACCTTTCATATGCTCACAAGCCATATTAGTGCAGCCTTTAGCCAAACATTCTTCTTGAGACATTGACGTACACTCTCCGGCTGTTATACAACAAGTCGCCATATTTTCGGAAATAGTGTGGCTTCCATTCCCTAAAATGGGTGCCATAACTAATCCTATCAAACAAGTTAGCTTAATTAAAATATTCATAGAAGGCCCTGAAGTATCCTTGAAAGGATCTCCAACAGTATCTCCGGTTACAGCTGCTTTATGAGCCTCAGAACCTTTGTACGTCATTTCTCCATTGATTAAAACCCCTGCTTCAAATGATTTCTTGGCATTATCCCAAGCACCACCTGCGTTGTTTTGAAAAACAGCCCAAAGTACACCAGAAACGGTAACTCCAGCCATATAGCCTCCTAACATCTCGGCGATTAATTGATTGTTGTCTCCGTATACTATTTTACCAAGCAATACAATTGCGATTGGAAAACCGATCGTCAAAATTCCCGGCAACATCATTTCTCGTAAAGCTGCTTTGGTAGAAATATCCACGCACTTTGCATATTCGGGTTTTCCAGTTCCTTCCATAATCCCAGGAATCTCCTTGAATTGACGACGCACTTCATACACCATATCCATAGCGGCTTTTCCAACAGAATTCATCGCCAAAGCGGAGAAAACTACGGGTATCATTCCCCCCACAAAAAGCATCGCCAATACCGGCGCTTTAAATATATTGATTCCGTCAATTCCAGTAAAAGTTACATAAGCCGCAAATAAAGCCAATGACGTTAATGCTGCTGAAGCAATAGCAAAACCCTTCCCGGTTGCAGCAGTTGTATTGCCCACAGCATCTAAAATATCGGTTCTTGTACGCACTTCCTTAGGCAATTCGCTCATCTCTGCAATTCCTCCTGCATTATCAGAAATAGGTCCAAATGCATCAATCGCCAATTGCATTGCGGTTGTAGCCATCATAGCCGAGGCCGCTAAAGCAACACCATAAAATCCTGCAAGTGCATATGAAGTCCAAATAGCAGCGGCGAATAATAAAACGGTGGGAAAAGTAGAAATCATTCCCGTCGCTAAACCGGCAATTACATTTGTCCCAGCTCCCGTGCTTGATTTTTGCACGATAGCCATAACAGGTTTTGTTCCCAAGCCCGTATAATATTCTGTTACTGAAGAAATAACAGCACCCACCACTAAGCCTACGATAGTTGCATAGAAAACCCTCATCGATGAAATGTCTTGCATTCCTTCTCCAAAGAATTCCATTTTCATAGTTGTAGGCAACATGTATCGTACCAGAAAGAAACAGGCAATTGCCGTTAAGACAATAGAAACCCAGTTTCCAATATTTAAAGCTTTTTGCACTTGTTGTTCCTTTGCTTCAGGATCTGAAATTTTAACCAATAAGGTCCCTATGATAGAGAAAATAATACCAAAACCGGCTATAGCCATCGGTAATAATATAGGTCCTATTCCTCCAAAAGCGTCTTCTATACTTCCGCCCATATCTTTGATCACATAGTTCCCGAGAACCATAGCTGCCAAAACGGTTGCCACATAAGAGCCAAATAAATCGGCACCCATTCCCGCAACGTCTCCCACATTGTCCCCTACGTTATCTGCTATAGTAGCAGGATTGCGGGGGTCGTCTTCTGGAATACCAGCTTCCACTTTCCCCACTAAATCAGCTCCCACATCGGCAGCTTTCGTATAGATTCCGCCACCGACTCTGGCGAACAAAGCGATAGATTCCGCTCCAAGAGAAAAACCAGTCAATGTTTCCAAAACGATAGTCATGTCTTCATTAGTAGTCCAAACGCCATTCATGAAAAAATGGTAAAAGAAGATAAAAAAAGAAGTCAAGCCTAAAACGGCCAAACCGGCAACACCAAGCCCCATAACAGTTCCGCCTCCGAAAGAAACCTTCAGTGCTTGTGGCAAACTCGTACGAGCCGCTTGTGTTGTTCTTACGTTTGTTTTTGTAGCGATTCTCATTCCCATATTCCCAGCCAAAGCTGAAAAAAAAGCTCCAAAGACAAAAGCTACCACGATGAATAAATGGGTTGAAGTCCCCGGTATAAAAGTAATTGCGGCTAAAACAAAACTGGCTGCAATTACGAAAAAAGTCAATAACCTATATTCTGCTTTAAGGAATGCAAGCGCCCCTTCATAGATATAATCTGAAATCTCTTTCATCTTACCGTCCCCTGGGTCTTGTTTCAATACCCAAGTTCTTTTAACCCACATAAATATAAGTCCTATAATTGCCATCACTATTGGCAAATAAATCATAATTGTGTTCATAAATTTGGTTTTTGGTTGTTGGTTTATTTGTTAATATTTTAAGCATAACGAGACGAATTTAAACAAAAAAGCAATACTCTTGGTAGAATATTGCTTTTTTTATAAAATATGCGGGTAAAAATTACTTAATACTAAATAACCCCTCTGGCTTGTTTTCTATCGCGTCAAAACGTTCCGTACATTTTTTTATGATCTCGTAAGCTTCACCTACATCTCCCCATCCACCTACATCAACTGTTTTGTTTTCAAGATCTTTATATACTTGGAAGAAATGTTCGATCTCTTTTAGTAAATGTGGATTCATGTCTGACAAATCGTTTAATGAATTCCAAATCGGGTCTGAAACCGGTACACAAATCACCTTTTCGTCCGGTCCCTTGTCATCTGCCATATGGAAAACGCCGATAGGTTTCACTTCCATTACACAACCGGGGAAAGTGGGTTCATTCACCAAAACTAATACATCTAATGGATCTCCATCAAGTGCCAATGTTTCAGGAATAAATCCGTAATCAGCAGGATACATCATTGAAGAGAACAACATTCTATCAAAACGCATTCTTTTTATTTCGAAATCGTATTCGTATTTATTTCTACTTCCTCTTGGGATTTCGATTAACACATCGAAAGTTTTTATTTTGTCTGCAGTCATTTTATTATTATTATTTTTATTATATCTTAAATTCTATTTTACTCACGCAAAAGTATACTAAAAACCTATTTATTACAAGTATAATTCGCCTTAAAACGCAAGAAAACATAGGGTTCTCCTTTTACTGATACGAGACCTTTCTTCCTCTTTTCTCCAGGTAATAATGCCATAACAGAAATGTGGCTAATGATCGATGTGGACTCCATCTTATACCATAAATTGCCATTTTTTCTTTACTTTCTACCAGAAATAATTCTCTAATGGTGTTTACCACCGCAACATCGCCCAAGGGCAACAAATCTGGATTCTGAAGACAAAAAATCAAATAAACATCTATAGTCCAGTTTCCTATGCCTTTTATTTTAATGAGCTCCTCACGGACCTCCTCGGCCGATTTGGCTCTCAGCGACTCCAAATCAATATCATTATTTGATATTGCCGTTGACAGCGCCTTGATATAAGTCGTTTTTTGTCGGCTTACGCCAAGCCCCCTGAATTCTTCATTCGATAGATTCAAAAGTGCTTGTGGCTGGAAGTCCCTCTCTTTTGCTTTTAATTTCAAAAAAGTCGCTTTGGCTGAATCGATAGACACTTGTTGTTCCAGAATCAATAAGACCAAAGTCTCAAAACCTTCAGGCCTTTTGGGGATTTTTGGAATCCCGTATTTTTCAATAATCATTTTAAAAATTACATCTTGTTCAAAAAGATAATCTAAAGCATCTTTCATAGTCTATTGTTTTTTAGCCCAGATAACAGTGGAAATCCTTTTCTTTTCTTCTTTAAGAAAGCAAAAGATTGAAACGAATAGCTGGATATAGATCTTAGAAATAAAACCCAAATGACCCTTTTACAGTAAAACGATTAGTCTCTGGCGTATTTAAATAATTACCTCTCCATGCAAAATCGATACGAAATACCTTGAATATATTTCCAATTCCTGCACTATACTCCCAATAGACTTTTTCCGGCGCACTATAAACCAAACCAGATGCATTGATAGCCCTGTTTTCATCTGAAATGGTTCCGTAAACCCCTTTTGCGCCAATAATTTCCCTCCAATTGAGTTTCCTCATAAAAGGAATCCTGGCAAAAAGCCTTCCGTTGAAGTTGTGGTTCCATTCCAAAGTTGCATATTGGTCGGAAACAAATTCATAAAAATTAAGATTACTAAATGTATTTTCGATGGTGAAATAGGTCTGGTTTCCTGGGATAACACTCATCAACCCTAAAGGAATCGTTCCGAAAGTTTTCCCCACTTCCATAATTATGTTCGTGCGACCTAACGGTCCAATAATTATGGGTTGTTTATAATACAATTGTATTTTTTCATA
>JBLIHD010000142.1:0-5351 GCA_047636335.1 Flavobacterium sp. | reverse complement strand
GGAAGCTACACTTTTACTATAACGCCTTCTTCATCATTATTACAAGCTGTCATCAAAACGGATGTGAAGGTTGTAGCAGGTGCAAACACCGATTTGGGTATCATAATGCTGCAATAAATTCCTTTTGAATCTATATTGTTATTTAAAAACCACGAGTTGTTAGTTCTCGTGGTTTTTGTATGACCTAATGGGAACTACTATCTCAACCCTAAGTTACGGTAACTGCACCCATATAAACAGTGGAGGATTAGCTTTTCTCATTAGATGTCGCAAAGCTAATCCAGCTTTTCACTTTCAACTCACTTTTGCGAAGTCTCCTGACTTCATAGCCGTTCCAAAAGTCAGCAAACACGAATTAAGAAAAGTGTAATGGAAAATAGTAGAGGTTAGGAAGTAGGGAGACTTCTCACAGCAGTGTTCTGCCAGAAATCGCGGTAATAACGACCAAACTATTTTAGAAATAGATTTAAATTGAATTTGATTGTGGTCACGAACGGGCTTTTTTTTATAGTTTAAAAAAAAACATATATTTACCGTAACACATTTTGAAAAGTACACTCTTACTGGAGAAGCTGTTTTTTCTTTTAAAAAAGTGAAACGCCTTTCAAAAGTAGTAATCACTTTGTTTTTATGTGGTTAAAAGACGGCGGTACAAATTGAATTAAATTAGTGAGTTATTATTAAAATTAGAAATATGAAAAGAATTGTATTAAGCGGTCTTGTCCTTTGTTCCGGTCTTATGGTGCAGGCGCAGTCCATCGATAAAATTATTAGTGTCAATAAAGTAACCGAGATTGAAACGGTGCTTTCGGCAGATGACATGCAGGGCCGCAGGGCCTTCACTCCCGGTATTGACAAGGCTTCGGGATATATCGAGTCTCAATTTAAGAAAATAGGTCTGCAAACCTTTAATGGGGCAAAGGATTACAAGCAGGAATTTGCTATGACGGAGTCCAGAAGATCGGGTCTTGAAGTGCAAATTGACGGTAAATTTATTGATGAAGGGTCGATGATTTCTTTTTCATACCAGCCGCAACTGTCTTTTACTGAGAACAGTCCTATCACGATAGTAAATATCAGGACCGGCGATTCTTTTGGGCCTAAGTTTTATGAGTATTACCAAAGCGATAAGAACCTGCTGGTTCTGGTTGATAATTCGTTTAAAAAAGCGATGCAAAATATGCGTCATATGACACAAATGGCGGCGAACCCGGGCAAAAATACGGTGGTGTTTGTTTTTGGCCAAACAGAAGCCACCCATTTCTCGATTGAAGCGACAAATACGATCACCACAAAAAAATTGAATAATGTGGTAGGTGTTTTGAAAGGGAAAAGCAAACCCAATGAATACGTCGTATTTTCAGGGCATTACGATCATTTGGGCGTGGGTTCTCCAGCGGAGGGAGCGCCACACGACGTCACTGATTCTATTTATAATGGTGCCAATGATGATGCCGCGGGGACCACTGCTGTAGTCTTGCTTGCCGAGTATTTTAAAAAAATGAACAATAATGAGCGTTCCATCATCTTTACTGCTTTTGTTGCAGAGGAATTAGGAGGTTACGGTTCTAAATATTTTTCGAAACAAGTAGATCCAGAACTAGTTGTGGCGATGTTTAACCTAGAAATGATAGGAACCGAATCAAAATGGGGAAAAAACTCGGCTTATATTACTGGATATGAGAAATCCAATATGGGAGAAATCCTCCAGAAAAACCTGGAAGGATCAGTATTTAAATTCCATCCTGACCCGTATCCGGAACAGCAACTGTTCTATCGTTCCGATAATGCCACTTTGGCGAGACAGGGTGTTCCTGCGCATACGATATCGACATCCAAAATGGATAGCGAACCCAATTATCATAAAACGAGTGACGAAATAGGTACTTTGGATATGAACAACATGACCGAAATAATTAAAGCCATCGCGATCAGTTCGTCCACTATTGTTAGCGGAAAAGATACGCCAAGTAGGGTGGATACCACTAAATTGAAATAGATAAAGTAACTATTCATTAAGAGGATAAATTGTAAAAGCCCAAAATCTAATGATAGGTTTTGGGCTTTCTTTTTATAGTAAAATGTGGATTGGCTGATTTGAACCCAATACTTTTTAATTGGAATAATATTTTTTTCTGAACCAGAAGGCGACATTTACCAAGGCGATTAAGGCGGGAACTTCCACTAAAGGACCAATAACTCCTGCAAATGCCTGTCCGCTGTTGATCCCGAAAACACCAATCGCAACGGCGATCGCCAGTTCAAAATTGTTTCCCGTTGCCGTAAAGGCAATCGCGGTACTTTTTGAATAATCTGCTCCAAAATATTTCCCTGTGAAAAAGCTGATGACAAACATGATTGTAAAGTAAATCACGAGAGGAATTGCAATACGAACGACATCCATCGGGATTTGCACTATCATTTCCCCTTTTAGGCTGAACATGAGCACGATGGTAAATAACAAAGCGATCAGTGTAATTGGTGAAATAAACGGGACATATTTATTTTGAAACCAATCTTCTCCCTTGAGATTGATAAGAGCGTATCGGCTGATGATTCCCAATGCAAAAGGAATCCCCAAATAGACACCTACACTTTCGGCAATTTGTCCAATACTGATGTTGACTTCAAAACCGGTATAGCCAAAATAGGGTGGAAGTACAGTGATAAAAATATAGGCGTAAACGCTGTAAAGCAATACTTGAAAAATACTGTTTAAGGCAATCAGTCCTGCCGCATATTCCCTATCTCCATCGGCGAGATCGTTCCAAACGACTACCATAGCGATGCAACGGGCAAGGCCAATAAGTATGACGCCTATCATGTATTCGGGGTAACCGTTTAGGAAAAACAAGGCCAGGAAGAACATAAGGATTGGTCCCACGACCCAATTAAGGAAAAGGGATGCCCCCAGTACTTTTGTGTTTTTGAATACTTCTCCCATTTGCTCGTATTTCACTTTGGCAAGCGGGGGATACATCATCAATATTAATCCGATGGCCAGTGGAATATTTGTGGTTCCGCTTGAAAAAGAGTTGATGAAATTTCCACTGGACGGGATGAAATTTCCAATGGCAATTCCTAATCCCATGGCCAGGAAAATCCAGAGAGTTAAATAACTATCCAAAAAAACTAATTTTTTTCTTTCCGCTGCTGGAGCGCAATTATTTGCCGACATATTTATTTTTTAATTTGTGAGAATACGTAAAAGAGTTCAGTTGCAATTTGCATGCTTCTTTCGTGGTACTTTTCTTCTTGTTGGGGTGTGTTGTCAAAAGCTTTCGGATCTTCAAAGGTGATGGCAATTCTCTTTTCGGCGCCGGAGATAAAGGGACAAGCACCATCGGCGCTGGAACAAGTTAAAATCGCTGCAAATTCAGCTTGCGGATTAAAACCGTCGTCATAGGTTTTAGAAAAACCAATAATGGGATGTTCGTTATTCGTATATTTTATGCTGTAAACGGGGTTATTCCCTTCTGAAAGCATTTTTACTTTAAATCCAGATTTGACCAATGTTTGAGCAGCTATGGGGAACAAAGCTGTGGCTTCGGTACCGCCAGAGTAGCAAAACACATTACTGACATTAAAGTAGGATGCGGCAGTTTGCGCCCAAACCTGGGACAAATGACTTCTCCTGGAATTGTGCGTGCAGATAAAGTTGAGCCTGATTTCTTCCTGATTGCTTGCTTTAATTTGCATATAATCAATAAGCGGTTGTAAAATAGCCCTGCGCTCTGGCGTAATGTCTTCTGGATGAAATGAAAGTACCTCTTTTTCAATTAGAGAAAATATTTTAGTTTTTGATGGCATCATTTTCGGTAATGAAATTTAGATTAGCAACAACCTCCACCTGGAGTGCAATTGTTATTTTGACTTGGTATTTCTGAAAGTTTTACTTTTTGTTTAGATTCTGGGATCCCACATTGATCCTCCGCGAGACAAGCTGTAAGTTTGTTCAACAAAGTAAAATCTTTTCCGTTGAAACCTAAATCGTATTTTCCGATAGTTTCTGACTGGTATTCAACTTCTATTTCGTAATCTTCTATGCCCAATATTTTTTCGGATAATTCAATGATATCCAAGAGTTTTTTTGGTTTCAAACGGTGATCAAGATCGTTGGCATCCCATAACTGGAAGTTTACTACCGTTTCTTTCCTTACTTTACCTCCGCAATCGATAAAGTTTTTAGTGATTAAACCCACTTCTGTGACATGAAAATGTTCTGGTACATAAGTGCCGTTTGGCAATACAAAAGCAACATTTTCTAATGTGGACAACGGTTTTTTAATTTCTGATAGTTTCATGATTCTTTAATTTAAAAATTAGCAGCATTGATTCTTCTTGTTTTCCAAGAAGCTATTGATGTGTTGAAAAAAGTTTTTTATTTTATCGAAACCATCTTCATTCAAACAATAACAGATAGCATTTCCTTCAAAATTCCCTTTTATGAGTCCGGCACTTTTTAATTCCTTCAAATGCTGCGAAACGGTCGGCTGGGCAAGGGGAAGCTCGTTCACTATATCGCCGCACACGCAACTGTTCACCTTGATGAGATGCTGTATTATGGCAATTCGAGCCGGATGGCCTAAGGCTTTTGCCAAGACGGCTAATTCGTTTTGTTCTTCCGTGAAATATTCCGTTTTAGTGATTCCCATCGTCATATTTTTATATTGCAATATTACGATATATATACTCGTAAAAGAAATGTTGGGCCATTTTTTTTGCAACAGTTCCAATTAGATCAGACTGTCGTTTGATTCAATTGGAACTGTTGTAGGTAGAAGATATTATTTTTAAATGATGGAAGTGGATTTTTTTTGAGCAGTAATCATAATGGGAACGAATCTGTAGCTATGGCGTGAAATCCCACTTTTTTCACTTGATCTTCTATATCATCGATAGCCACAACTTTATTCGTGTGTACGGTAAATTCTCTCGGGAAAATGTCGGAATTCAATACAACATCGATTATTCCGTCGATTTCCATGAGGCTGCTTTTAATTTCTGATAAGTCGGAAGCTTCCTTGGCATCTGTTCCAAATGTTTTGCCATCGTTTCCTGGAATTACGTTTTTTTCTAATATGCCCATAGTTTTAGTTTTTTAAGATTATGGCTGTTTTTCAGATGAAACTTAAAAAAGGTTTCGTTACCTTAAATTTAATCATTTATCGGGCTACATGGTAATAAAAGAAGGGCTTTTTTTTTTACTGCTGCTGAACTTTCAACTTGGGTAGAAATTGTTGCGCTACTATATAATATCCGTAAAAATAGGATAAACGAAAAAAGAACTACCTATGGAGATGAACTGCATCGCTTTTTATTAATCTGAGCTTCCGTTTTTATTTATAAAT
>JBLIHD010000141.1:0-5352 GCA_047636335.1 Flavobacterium sp. | reverse complement strand
GGTATGATTTAAATTTTCTACCCTCAAAAATAATAGTTTCTCCAGGAGACTCTTTAGTTCCAGCAAGAAGTGACCCCAGCATCACACAATCAGCACCTGCGGCAATCGCTTTTGGGATATCTCCTGTATAACGAATCCCACCGTCAGCAATTACAGGAACTCCCGTTCCTTTTAATGCTGCCGCAACTTCTAGTACTGCAGAAAATTGAGGAAAACCTACTCCGGCTACAATACGAGTTGTACAAATTGAACCTGGTCCGATTCCCACTTTAACCCCATCAGCACCATTTTCAACCAAGTACAAAGCAGCTTCTGGAGTGGCGATATTTCCAACAATTACATCTAAGTCAGGAAATTTAGCTTTCACTAATTTTAATACATCAACCACTCCTTTAGTGTGTCCGTGAGCAGTATCGATAATCACAGCATCAACTCCTGCGTTTACTAAAGCGGTAGCTCTTTCAACCGCATCGGCAGTTACTCCTAAAGCAGCTGCTACTCTCAAACGACCAAATCTATCCTTGTTAGCATTAGGCTTTTGAGTCAATTTCGTGATATCTCTAAAAGTAATCAAACCAACCAACTCATTTTTGTCATTTATAACTGGTAATTTTTCAATTTTATGTCCTTGCAAAACCACCTCAGCCTGTTCAAGTGAAGTTCCTTCAGCTACAGTAACCAAGTTTTCACTTGTCATAACTTCAATTATTGGTCTTGAATTGTTTTTTTCGAAACGTAAATCCCTGTTGGTAACAATTCCTTTTAGGATTCTATTTTCATCTACAATTGGAATGCCTCCAATTCCGTATTCTTTCATGGCATTTTTCGCGTCTGCCACCTTAGAAGTTAAAGGCAAAGTCACTGGATCGATAATCATCCCTGACTCCGCACGCTTTACTTTACGTACTTTGGCAGCTTGTTGCTCGATAGTCATGTTTTTGTGCAGGACACCTATACCCCCTTCTTGTGCCATAGCTATTGCCATTGCGCTTTCGGTAACGGTATCCATAGCAGCGGATACTATAGGAACATTAAGCGTTATATTTCTTGATAATTTTGATTGGATACTCACTTCGCGGGGAAGCACATCGGAGTAGTTAGGAACTAATAATACATCATCGTAAGTTAAACCTTCTCCGATAATCTTTGAATTGTGTGCTATCATGTTGCAATTTTGTAGTGTAATTGCGTGCAAAGATAGCAAATTATTTTGATTTATTTTTAAAAACTTGAGGCAAAAAAAACAGTCCTTGCATTTACCAATTACATTAAGCGTTTAACGGACTAATTGTTGTTTTAGAGCACCGGTAAGGTTTCTTGAAAAATGCTCTAGCCCGCATTGAATTGTCCAGTCACAAGAAATAAAACAGTCCTTTTTATCAGTTTTAAAAAGCGACCACAGAAAGCTATTTTACTGTTTTATAAAAAAAATGTTTCTTTTATTTAGTACTTAAAAGTCTCGCTGGAATAGCTCCTAGGTAAAACTGGATACCCATCAATAGGGTTCATTGTTATCCTTGAAAATAAAATTAAGTCCGAATTGAAAAGAAAGACTGTTGGCTTTTGAGATATCCCGGTATTCCAGAAGGTTATCAGCCAGAACATACATATTAAACTTTCCCAAGTTAGTGGACAACCCTAAGCCTATATTTGTGTAAGAATAAGAATCTACTGTATAGGTGGCTTTCAGCTGAAGGTTGCTAAAGACATTTCTTCTATAATAACCTGTTAAAGCCATAATTGGCGCTCTTGGCGTAGTCATTACAAACAATTGCGCACCTACAGCATTTTTATAATCTGCATCGTTATTAATACAGCTGCAGTCAGCACCCCCTCTGGAATCATCAAATGAATACTGATAGGAAGCATTCAGCTTTGCAGGTCTCCAAGTGGTATATTTAGAGTATATTGTGTCCAATGGAACAGCATCCTTAAATTCTTGGTAGATATTACTAGGCGCATTACTGCCATTAAAGCTAGGGTTTATCCCTTCGTATTTATAAAGCCCTTTAAAGGTAAAAGTTTCAACCTCTTTCGCATGCCTGATAAAACCAATGTCTAAAATACTAGCTGTGATTTGAATATTTTTTTTGGGATAGTAGGTAAAACCCAAATCAAAACCAAGACCTAGGTTGCCTCCTAAAAAAGTTTTTTTCTTTATATCGCTAGCCGCATCTACATCACTATTCTCATCAAGATAACCCGAAACCCCGGAGGTGTTGAGTTGTAAATTTGAATAAATAACTTGTTCATATGCCGTTGTTGTACCAGGAATTGTATAAATATATCCCGAATTACTGGTTGAAGTCGCATTAAAAATACTGGAATAAATTTTTGCTCTAAGTCCTACAATAAGGTTCTCTTTAATGTCTTTTTGATACCCGAAGTGCAAGACCGAAAGCATTTCTGCTTTAAGGTTTAAATCACCCAAATCGAATCTCTTATCTAAGTAGTCTCTATTTCCCTCGAGCGCCAGTATCGCTAAATCCTTTGGCATATATGATATAAAATCAAATTCCTGATACATTCCAAAAGAAACATACCCATGATTTTGCCAATCCCCAACTTTAAAACCTCCATTAAACAACTCAATTTGCTCATTTAAAGTCAATTTATCTTTTCTGGAAGTCGACGCTACTACATCACGCAGTTTTATATTAAAATCTACTCCATTATTAGCGAACAAGTCATAGGCTGAAAAACCCGTGGAGCCCACATTTAGTGAAACTCCCGAAAGTAAAGGAACACCAAAATAATACTTATATTTAAAATCAGACCCCGGATTTGTCAACAAAGACTGAGGAACTGTGGTAAAATTATATAAAATTTGTTTGTTTTGGGATAGGCAACTAAACGATATCAACAGCAATAAACTTATATATGCTTTTCTCATTCTACCGCTAAATAAACTGTTGCACTTGAACGTAATTTGAAACTTCCCACGCTACTCTCACTCAATACCGGACCAGGAGCCATTACAAGCACGAATTCCATTCGCTTGGCGGTTTTTAACAAGTCGAGTGAAGCATTTTCAAAAACCTCCGTTTTTTTTATAATCACGGGAGCACCATTGGAAGCAGGAACGTCAAAATGTATCGTATATAGCGCCTGGTCATTTTGGTCTAAGAAGTTTAAATCAAAAGCGTACGCCCTGCTTATGGTATTAGTGATTTCAAAATAGAAGTCAGCTCTTTTTAAATTATCCCGAAAAAACGTATCCCGAAAAACATCAAAATCTTGCGCGTCAAAAGAAACATTCTGCTCCACACCATTGTCAACAAAATCTTTTGCGGGAATGTCAAAGTAGCTTAAATTGGCTATAAAGACAGGTTCTGTCCTGAGGTCGTTTACTTGATTAAAATCCAGATCACTGCTACATGAAAAAGAAAATAATATCAGAATGAAAATTCCAAAAAATCTATTTACGTGGTATACTTTCATTACAAAATCATATTAATAACGATAGTTATAAGCTTTAATAAAGAACGCTTAAAATGCTTACATATTATTCCCCCAATCCCTTTTTTTTCTTACAAAAGAACTACTTCTTCCTAATGAAATTCTCCAAACAATTTAGAAGCCTCATTATAAGCACTTTCAAAACTCAGGGGATTCAGGTTTATGTTTTCCTTGTTAGCCGTAAAATAGGATAATAATTTCTCGGTTGGCATATTTCCCGTCAAATCATCCTTGGCCATAGGACATCCTCCAAACCCCTGGATGGCGCCGTCATAACGACGACAACCGGCACGATAGGCGGCATCAATTTTCTCGAACCATTTGTCGGGCGTGGTGTGCAAATGAGCTCCAAACTCAATTTCGGGATATTTTGGAATTAGATTCGAAAACAGATAACTAATCACCTCCGGAGTCGAACTGCCAACGGTATCGGAGAGGGAAAGAATTTTGACACCCATATTGGATAATCTTTCGGTCCAATCACCAACGATCTCTACGTTCCACGGATCCCCATAAGGATTTCCAAAACCCATAGACAAATAGGCGACCACTTCTTTATTGCTTTTGTCTGCGACTTCAAGAATTTCCTGCAGAGTAACTAATGATTCCGCTATGGTTTTATGGGTATTACGCATCTGAAAATTCTCGGAAATCGAAAAAGGAAAACCCAAATATCGAATTTCAGTATGCTCAGAAGCTATTTCCGCTCCCCTAGTATTCGCTATAATAGCTAGCAATTTACTGGTTGTTTGAGACAAATCCAGTTGTGCCAAAACCGCTGACGTATCCTGCATTTGCGGAATTGCTTTAGGGGAAACAAAACTACCGAAGTCAATTGAATCAAAACCCACTCTCAATAAAGATTGAATGTAAGCCACCTTTCTTTCGGTGGGAATGAACGGTTTGATGCCTTGCATGGCATCACGAGGACATTCTATAATTTTTATTGGCTCCATAGGTTTTCAAAGATAATAAAACTTGCACACTGGCAAAGATTACGCACTGTAAAGTTTATTAAAAAAGAAAACAGTTCTGCTCTACAAAACATTATGCTTTATGGCAATAAATCAATTTAACTATTCCGAAATTCCTTTTTCTAAAAAAAGCATTCAAAAAAACGGCAGCCCGAAAATGATTTCTTACAGCCGTTTTAAATTATGTTACATTCCTGCATAGACAATGAAAAACCAAACTATTACAACCTCTCTAAAATCTTTTTATTAATAGATTTTACCACAGCGGGCCCTTCATAGATGAAGCCGGTGTACAATTGCAGTAAACTGGCTCCGGCATCTAATTTTTCGATGGCATCCTCAGCAGAATGTATTCCTCCCACTCCGATGATCGGAAATGCCTTATTGCTTTTTTCGGATAAAAATCGGATCACCTCAGTGGAACGCTTTGTCAGAGGTTTTCCTGACAAACCACCCATTTCGGTTTTATTATCGGATTGTAAACCTTCCCTAGAAATGGTTGTGTTCGTGGCAATCACTCCGGCAATTTGGGTTTGTTTTACAATATCAATAATGTCCAACAATTGCTCATCGGTCAAATCGGGTGCAATTTTTAAAAGGATTGGCTTTTGTTTTGGTTTGGCTAAATTCTTATTTTGCAAAGTTTGTAATAATTGCGTCAACGGTTCTTTGTCTTGCAGCGCACGAAGATTAGGGGTGTTTGGGGAACTCACGTTCACCACAAAATAGTCCACATAATCATACAAAGCGTCAAAGCAAATTTCGTAATCCGAAGCCGCTTCTTCGTTTGGCGTCAGTTTGTTTTTTCCAATATTTCCTCCTATCAATATTCCATCATTTGCTTTTAGTCTTTCTATGGCTTCCAAAACGCCACCATTGTTAAACCCCATCCGGTTAATGATAGCCGAATCCTCTTTCA
>JBLIHD010000140.1:0-5364 GCA_047636335.1 Flavobacterium sp. | reverse complement strand
CAACGACAAAAGAAATTAAAAATAAAAGCAGATTGCTCGAAAAAACCAGAAGCAACAAAATGCTAGCCATCTTGAGTCGTAAAAAGTCTTTGGGTATCGTATATAATGTAAAATCTAAATTGACCACTTTGTTTCTTTTTTTAAATTTGCTCTCATGATTACAAATATGGACCGTTTAACGAACCATAAATGAAGAAATACACTTAAAAAACCTTTAAAATGAGTACTACATTATTTGACAAAGTATGGGATTCGCACGTGGTGCGTAAAATTGAAGATGGACCAGATGTGTTTTTTATTGACCGCCATTTCATTCATGAAGTGACTAGTCCCGTTGCTTTTTTAGGCCTCAAGGAAAGAGGCATCTCGGTTTTGTACCCAGAGCGCACTTTTGCCACTGCCGATCACAATACCCCAACCATAAATCAACATTTACCTGTTGAAGACCCCTTATCCGCAAATCAACTTAAAGCATTGGAAGAAAATGCTAAAGAATATGGCATCAGCCATTGGGGATTAGGAAATGCAAAAAACGGAATTGTTCACGTGGTAGGTCCTGAAAACGGAATTACGTTGCCCGGCGCGACTATAGTTTGTGGAGACTCACATACTTCCACTCACGGAGCCTTCGGAGCTATTGCTTTCGGGATTGGTACTTCTGAGGTAGAGATGGTTCTTTCCACACAATGCATAATGCAACCAAAACCAAAAAAAATGCGCATTAACGTAGCCGGTGACCTTCAATTGGGAGTCACACCAAAAGACGTTGCGCTTTATATAATATCTAAATTGTCCACCTCGGGAGCCACAGGTTATTTTGTGGAATACGGAGGGAAGGTTTTTGAAAACATGACTATGGAAGGTCGAATGACCGTTTGCAACCTGAGTATCGAAATGGGAGCTCGTGGCGGAATGATTGCGCCAGACCAAACTACTTTTGATTATTTGGAAGGTCGCCTTTACACTCCAAAAGGCGAGGCTTGGAATACAGCTGTAGCCTATTGGAAAACATTAAAGACGGATGCTGATGCAAAATTTGACGAAGAAATAAACTTTGAAGCTTCAGACATTGAACCAATGATTACCTATGGCACTAATCCAGGTATGGGCCTAGGGATTTCTAAAAGCATCCCCAACTCAAAAGATGTTGCCGAAGGGGAAGAAACCTATAAAAAATCTTTAGGTTATATGGGCTTTAACCAAGGTGAAGCCATGGTAGGGAAACAAATCGATTACGTTTTCCTAGGAAGCTGTACAAATGGCCGTATCGAAGATTTTAGAGCTTTTGCCTCTATCGTAAAGGGACGACAAAAAGCAGCTAATGTTACTGCATGGTTAGTTCCGGGCTCACATGTCGTGGAAGCGCAAATAAAAGAAGAAGGAATTCTTGACATATTACATGATGCAGGCTTCGTATTACGCCAACCGGGGTGTTCCGCTTGTCTGGCAATGAATGACGACAAGGTTCCCGCCGGTAAATATTCAGTGAGTACTTCGAACAGAAATTTTGAAGGACGTCAAGGACCTGGCTCAAGAACATTATTAGCAAGCCCATTTATGGCTGCTGCCGCTGCCGTAACGGGAGTATTAACAGACCCACGAGATCTGATAGCCTCCTAATTTGCAAACGCAAATGTTCTAAAATATAAACAAACGACTGCGGCAAACCTTTAAAACGATTCCTGTAGTTCAAAACAAAACAAAAATGGCTTACGATAAATTTAATATACTTACAAGTACAGCAGTTCCACTTTCTATTGAAAATGTAGATACAGATCAAATTATTCCCGCCCGTTTCCTTAAAGCAACAGAGCGTGTTGGTTTCGGCGACAACCTTTTCCGCGACTGGCGATATAACAATGACGGCTCCCCAAAATCAGATTTCATTTTAAACAATCCAACCTATAGTGGAAAAATTCTTGTTGGAGGAAGAAACTTCGGATCTGGTTCTTCGAGAGAGCATGCGGCTTGGGCCGTTTACGATTACGGTTTCAGATGTGTTGTGTCCAGCTTTTTTGCCGATATATTTAGAAACAATTGTCTGAATGTTGGCGTACTACCCGTTCAGGTTAGCGCTGAATTTGCGGCTAAAATTTTTAAAGCCATTGCTACAAATCCAGAGACGGAATTAGAGATCAACCTTCCCGAACAAACAATCACGCTTACAGTGACTGGAGAAAAAGAATCTTTTGATATTTCCGGGTACAAAAAGGCTAACATGATCAATGGGTTTGATGACATCGACTACCTACAAAACATAAAAAAAGAAGTAGTCGAGTTTGCCGACAAGCTTCCCTATTAAAAAAACCAATAACAAAAGCGGTTAGATTGACTTTATTACCGAACTAACTATTTTACGATCATCTAAAATACAATTGTACCATTGCTGCTCTCAATAAAATAAAAATCGTATAAGCATCAAATCTAAAAATGGAAAAAAGAAAAATTGAGATAATGGACACGACGCTTCGTGACGGGGAACAAACCTCGGGAGTGTCATTTTCTGCCGCAGAAAAACTAACCATTGCACAATTGTTATTGGAGGAGTTACACATTGACCGCATTGAAGTTGCTTCAGCCCGCGTGAGCGAAGGGGAATTTCAAGGTGTAAAAGGAATCATGAACTGGGCCAACGAAAAAGGATACAATGACAGAATCGAAGTGCTAACTTTTGTTGACGGTGGTCTTTCGATTGATTGGATGAAGAAAGCTGGCGCTAAAGTTCAAAATTTATTGACCAAAGGGTCCATGAATCATTTGACGCATCAATTGAAGAAAACGCAAGAACAACATTTTGCCGAAATCGCGCACATAATTACATTGGCGCAAGCAAACAATATTGACACTAATGTCTATTTGGAAGACTGGAGTAACGGCATGCGCAATTCCCCAGAATATGTCTTTAAATTTTTAGAATTCTTGTCAACACAGCCTGTCAAAAGGATATTATTACCCGATACTTTGGGAGTCCTTATCCCGTCGCAAACCTTCGAATTTATTTCGAAAATTACCGAAAAGTACCCTGACATCCATTTTGATTTCCATGCGCACAACGATTATGATTTAAGCATCGCCAATGTCATGGAAGCCTTAAAAGCGGGTATTAAGGGGTTGCATGTTACGGTAAACGGAATGGGAGAACGCGCCGGAAATGCACCTCTTGAAAGCACCGTTGCCGTTATCAATGATTTCATGCCTGAAATAAAAATAAACGTAAAGGAATCTTCTTTGTACTCCGTGAGCAAATTGGTGGAAACGTTTACCGGCTATAGAATCCCGGCCAACAAACCAATCGTGGGCGACAATGTATTTACGCAAACTGCGGGTATCCATGCAGATGGCGACAATAAAAATAATTTATATTTCAATGATTTACTTCCGGAACGATTTGGAAGAAAAAGACAATATGCACTGGGGAAAACATCCGGAAAAGCCAATATCGAAAAAAACCTTCAAGAGTTGGGTTTACAGTTAAATCCGGAAGATTTAAAATTAGTCACCCAACGGATCATCGAATTGGGCGACAAAAAGGAAACAGTTACCAAAGAAGACTTGCCTTACATCATCTCTGATGTTTTGCACAGTCAAACCTATCAAGAAAAAATTATCGTGGAGTCTTATGTGTTGTCACACGCCAAAGGATTGCGCCCTTCGACGACCTTATGTTTAAAAATAGACGGCGAAGTCATTGAAGAGCATGCCCAAGGAGACGGGCAATTTGATGCCTTCATGAATGCATTGGCAAAAATATATACTGCTAAGCAATTAGCACTGCCTCAATTGATTGATTATGCGGTACGAATTCCTCCCGGAAGTAGTTCTGACGCTTTATGCGAAACCATAATCACTTGGACCAATGATGGAAAAGAGTTCAAAACAAGAGGCCTAGATTCCGACCAAACCGTAGCTGCAATCATAGCAACTCAGAAGATGCTGAATGTCAAATAATATTCCCAACTCTCCTTGAAAGCGAGAGAACCAAAACAGAATAAAAAAGAAAATAAGTATAAATCCACTCCAACAACACCCAGTCTGCGGCTCCTTTCGAAGCGCCTGGGGGGAGGAAAAATAAAAATAATGAAGTATACAATCGCACTATTGGCAGGAGACGGAATCGGACCAGAGGTAATTAACGAGGCCGTAAAGGTTTCCAATGCCATTGCCAAAAAATTCAATCACGAAATCACCTGGACTCCAGCATTAACTGGTGCCTGTGCCATTGATGCCGTAGGCGTTCCATACCCAGACGAAACGCATGAGATTTGTATGGCAGCTGACGCTGTTCTTTTTGGAGCCGTTGGACATCCAAAATTTGACAATGATCCTAAAGCGACCGTTAGACCGGAACAAGGTTTACTGTTGATGCGCAAAAAACTAGGTTTATTTGCCAATGTGCGTCCCACATTTACCTTCCCTTCGCTGATAGACAATTCACCATTGAAAAGAGAAAGAATTGAAGGAACCGATTTAGTATTTCTAAGAGAACTTACAGGCGGAATTTATTTTGGTGAAAAAGGAAGAAAAGACGGTGGCGAAACTGCTTTTGACACTTGTACATATACTAGAGCAGAAGTACAGCGTTTAGCAAAGAAAGGTTTCGAATTGGCCATGACACGTACCAAAAAACTATGTTGTGTGGATAAAGCCAATGTATTGGAAACCTCCCGTTTGTGGAGAGAGACTGTACAGGCAATGGAGAGAGACTATCCGGAAGTGGAAGTAAGTTACGAATTTGTGGATGCCGTAGCCATGCGTTTGGTACAATGGCCCAACTCATATGATGTACTTATCACCGAAAACTTATTTGGTGATATCTTAACAGACGAAGCGTCTGTAATATCAGGTTCAATGGGATTAATGCCATCTGCATCAGTAGGAGAGCACACGTCTTTATATGAACCTATTCACGGTTCTTACCCGCAAGCTACAGGATTAAATATTGCAAACCCACTAGCTACTGTATTGTCTGCAGCGATGATGTTTGAAGATGCTTTTGGATTAAAAGAGGAAGCCGAAGCTATTAGAGCGGCAGTTAACAAGTCGTTAGAGCAAGGAATTGTCACCGAGGACTTAGCCAAGAAAGGGGCGACCGTTTACAAAACAAGTGATGTTGGAGATTGGCTAGTCGCTCATTTGTAAGACATCAGACAGCGCAACTAACACGATGCAAACTATAAAAATAAAATAAGCAAACCACTACTAACCAAAAAAGCTGTCAATTTACATTGACAGCTTTTTTTATAGTTGTAGAAGAAGAATATTAATATCCTCCTCTGTTTCCACCACCACGGTTTTCTCCACCACGGCTGTTTCCACCACCATAACCACCGCGTGAATCTCCACCACGACTGTTATTGTTAAAAC
>JBLIHD010000139.1:0-5367 GCA_047636335.1 Flavobacterium sp. | reverse complement strand
TTTCTTCTATCCCTTCTTTCAACACGGTCAAACCTTGGTTTTGACATCTCGATTTCTAGTGCCAAAATTTGCTCTGCATGTAGTTGTGCTTCTGCCGGTTTCTCTCCAAGAAACCCTAGCATTTTAGCGATATGAAGAACATATTTCCCTCTTTTTTCCTTGGAATCTGCATCTTCAGAAACATAATAATCCCTGTCAGGTAAACCCACTCCACCAGGCCCAACACTGATCACGTTCCTGTTGCTGTTTTTTGCGTCAGCGCCAACGTTAGCCCCGAAGAAACCAATTCCTCCAAAAGGTTCCATTTCGATCATTAAAGTTTCTAGATCCTTTGCATTTTTAACAGCGTCAATCTTTTTCAAGTAAGGCTTTAAAGGTGCTATACCTAATTTGTTTCGCCCAACAGTGTCTAAAATTGACTTATACAAATTGATGGCCTTACCCTGATCCGTATCTGATTTATATTTAGGATTGTTTACGGATTCTTTTAAAATTGCCAACGCATCTGCATCCGTCTTCTGACGCAATTCGTCAAAACTACCCCAACGGGTTCTGTCGCTTGGAATTTCCGTATTGTCAAGCCATGTACCGTTCACATATCGGAAGAAATCATTGCTTGCCTTAACATCCCTATCCATGTATTTCACATTGATGCCGGGCTGCGCCGGTACCGGAACATTTTGCGCTTGAGCAGCCGCAAGTACCATAATTGCTGGTATTGCAAAAAGAAAATTTCTATTTAATTTATTTTTCATCTTTATTCTTACTAAATTATTTTGACAAATATAATTAATAAACGTTATTATTTTTGTTTATTATCTCGCATAAAAAAACAAAATTGTTTGATAATTAACTTAAAATATACTGTAAACCCACAAACCCCGATTTTTTCTGGTTTGTGGGTTTATGAATTCCTCTAACTACCAGATTTTCACTCTTTTTTCTGGCTCGATATACATACCATCTCCTTTTTTAATATCAAATGCCTTGTAAAAAGCGTCAACATTTTGTACCGGAACATAAGCTCTGTACATTCCCGGAGAATGCGGATCTGTTTTAACCTGGTTTTTTATCGCTTCGTCGCGAGACTTAGTTCTCCAAACCGTTGTCCAGGAAATAAAGAAACGTTGCTCAGGCGTGAACCCGTCAATAAGACCCGGGTTTTTATTGTCTTTTAGATACAATTGCAATCCATCGTATGCGGCATTGACTCCTCCCAAATCGCCAATGTTTTCTCCCAAAGTAAACTTACCGTCAACATGAACACCGGGCAAGGGCTCCAAGGCACTGTATTGATCGGCAAGAGCGGTTCCCAGGGTTGTGAATTGTTCCAGATCTCCCTTAGTCCACCAATCTACCAAGTTTCCGTCTGCATTGTATCGGGCTCCGGAATCATCAAAGCCATGAGAGATCTCGTGCCCAATAACCGCGCCGATTCCTCCATAATTCACTGCTTCATCAGCTTGGTAATTATAGAAAGGTGCTTGTAAAATAGCAGCGGGAAAAACAATCTCATTATAGGAAGGGTTGTAATATGCATTAACTGTTTGTGGAGACATATACCATTCCGTCTTGTCAACAGGCTTATTAAGCTTGTCGATATCTTTTTGAAAACTCCATCTTGCTATACTCTGCACGTTTTCAAAATAACTTCCACCCTCAGCGATGCCCTTAATTTCTAATTTTGAATAATCTTTCCACATGTCTGGATATCCAATTTTAATTGTTATTCTATTTAACTTTTCTATGGCTTTCGTCTTAGTCTCTGCAGACATCCAAGTTAAATTATTGATTCGGTTTTGATATGCAAGAATAATATTCTTAATCATCTTCTCCGCTTTCAATTTTGCTTCAGCAGGAAACATTTTCTCAACATATAATTTACCCAAAGCTTCCCCTATGGTTCCATTTACGGTTTGCAAAGCTTTTTCTTCAAGTGGTCTTTGTTTGATCGCTCCAGTCAATGTTTTTCCGTAAAAATCAAAGTTAGCCTCTTCTATTTTTGTAGATAATAAAGGACTGGAACCGTTGATCAAATTCCACTTCATATATGCTTTCCACGCAGAAACATTATTTTCGGAAAGAATGGTTTGCAAGACTTTCATATATTTAGGTTGCGTAACAATAACGGTATCCAACTTAGTGAAACCAATTTCTGTAAAGTAGCTATTCCAATTGATTGCAGGAGTCATTTTCTGCAAATCGGCTATCGCCATCGGGTTGTACTGCAATCTTCCGTCCCTGCGCTCCACTCTGTCCAAACGCGGTTCAGACATTTTTGTTTCCAAAGCTAAAACCTTACTAGCATTGACTTTAGATTCCTCAGGGGTTTCCCCGATAAGTTGTAGCATTCTTGCGATATGCTGCTCATATTTTTGACGTTTTTCTTTAGTGTCTTTTTCCTCAGAGGAGTAATAATCCTTGTCAGGCAACCCTAATCCACCCGCGCCGATACTAAGAGAGTTTTTATCACTATTTTTATTATCAGCTCCAACTCCAACCCCAAAAAAACCAATCCCGCCGATAGGTTCCATTTCAACTAACAACTTCTGTAAATCAGCAGTGTTTTTCACCTTGTCAATTTTAGCCAAATAAGGCAGCAAAGGACTAATGTCTTGTTTATCTCTTGCAACGGTATCCAAGATAGTATTGAAAAGATTGATTGCTTTTCCCTGATCTGTATTGGATTTATATTTTGGGTTTTTAGAAGCTTCTTTCAAAATTGTCAAGGCATCTTTATCCGTCTTTTTAAGTAATTCATTAAAGCTCCCCCAAGAAGTTCTGTCACTGGGAATCTCTGTTTTGTCAAGCCAAGTACCATTTACGAATCTAAAGAAATCATCAGCGGGTTTTACTTTATTATCAAAGTATGAAACATTAATTCCAGGTTCCTTAACCTGTGCTTTCTTCTGAGCTTGCACCTCTGTAAATCCAATTATTGCAGGAATCACAAAAAGCAACTGTTTACTCCACTTTATTTTCATTTTTTTTATTGTTTAGTTACTGCTCAAAGCTATCGATAAAAGTTTTAATAATTATTGATTTTGGCTGAATTAACAATTGTTAAAGTCAGTTTAAACCAGCTAGCTTTTTTGTATTTTTGCAAAAAATAATTTTATGAAGTCTATTTTCATTAAATACCGAATATTTTTTGGTGTTTTTTTTGTGTTATCCACCATTATCCTGTATTTATTCTATACGGCTCTAAAGCCCAGTAAAACACTTCCCATTTATAACCCCGCAGACGTAAATCCCGAATTGGTAGACAGTACCGTGCAATACATCAGCAAATACCATACTATAGCCGATTTTTCTTTTGTGAACCAAAATGGGAAAACGATAACCCAAAAGGATTATGAAGGCAAAATTTATGTTGCTGACTTTTTCTTCACGACCTGTGGCTCCATTTGCCCCAAAATGACGACTAATTTGGCAGAAGTTCAAAAAGCAATAATCAACAACCCAAAAGTGATGTTGCTCTCCCATACAGTCTTTCCCGAAGTCGATAACGTTTCGGTTTTGAAAGCCTATGCTATTAAAAACGGGATTGATGACAGCAAGTGGAACCTGGTCACGGGCGATAAAAAAGAAATTTACACGATGGCCAGAAAATCATATCTGGCAGTTAAAATGGGCAAACCGAATGAATTATATGATATGGTTCACACTGAAAATTTTGTTTTGGTGGATACCAAAAGAAGAGTTCGCGGTTTTTATGACGGTACTAACAAAGAAGACATCCAAAAGTTGATAGAAGACATTAACTTTTTAAGCAACGAATAGCTATACTTAACAAAGTCTTTATTGCCGTTAAATACCGTAAGTCCCCCTTTATTTATCTTGGACTCAAATTAGTTCAAACAAGTTATAAAAGTGACAATTATCATCTCTTTTAGTATTTTAATATGTACTTTTGCAATATTAATTCAATCTAAATAAGACTTGCGAACAACGATAAATTCACTTAAAAAAGGCGAGAAAGCCATTATCAAAGATTTTGATATTGACATTATCCCGTTAAAGCTTCTCGAAATGGGTTGCTTGCCCGGAAACACAGTCGAGTTGCTTCAAATTGCACCTTTCGGCGATCCTTTATATTTAGATATTAATGGTTCCCATTTGGCAATTCGTGTTGAGACGGCTAAAGAGATTGAAGTTGAACTAATAAAAATTAACCTTTAATGATCAACCAAAATATCAATGTCGCTTTAATAGGCAATCCAAATACGGGCAAGACTTCCGTTTTTAATCAGTTGACCGGGTTGAACCAACAAGTGGGAAATTATCCCGGAATCACAGTTGAAAAAAAGATAGGTTTTTGTAAATTATCCCATAATATAAAGGCGAATATTTTAGACTTGCCCGGCACATACAGTCTTAATGCCAGTTCGATTGACGAAAATGTCGTGATTGAATTAATGCTTAACAAAAACGACAAATTATATCCAGACGTAGCCCTTGTTGTTACCGATGTGGAGAATCTAAAACGTAATTTACTGCTTTTTACACAAATAAAAGACTTGGAAATTCCGACCATTCTAGTCATCAATATGGCTGACCGAATGGAACGCAAGGGCATCACATTAAACATACCATATCTGGAGGAGCATTTAAAGACAAAAATAGTTCTTATTAGCTCTCGAAAAGGTTTTGGAATCGATGAATTAAAAAAACTGATCGTCACCTATAAATCCATTTCAATCGAACCCTGTTTGAATGCTTCAGTTATTGAACCAGAATATTTCAATAGTCTCCGTAAAGCATTTCCAAACCAGTTATTATACAAACTGTGGCTAGTTATCACCCAAGATGTGAATTTCTTGAATTTAGAGCGTAAAGAGATTCAGGGCTCTTTCACTAAATCGCATTCGGATCTAAAACGTTTGCAGCAAAAAGAAACCATCAAGCGCTATCAATTCATCAATGACGTCCTGAAAGAAGCACTCACGGTGGATGCCACTATGGCGAAGGATTTCCGAAGCAAACTCGATCGCGTGTTGACACACAAGGTTTGGGGATACGTCATTTTTTTCGTCATATTATTTGTTATTTTCCAATCCATTTTTGACTGGTCAAAAGTACCAATGGATTTCATTGACAGCACTTTTGCCTCATTAAGCACCTTGGCAAACGATTCACTGCCAGCAGGTGTTTTGACTAATTTGATTTCGCAGGGTATCATCCCCGGAATTGGGGGAATCTTAATTTTTATTCCGCAAATTGCCTTCCTGTTTTTATTTATTTCTTTATTGGAAGAAAGTGGTTATATGAGTAGAGTTGTTTTCTTGATGGACAAGATTATGCGTAAATTTGGTCTATCAGGAAAAAGCGTTGTCCCATTAATTTCAGGAACGGCCTGCGCCATAC
>JBLIHD010000138.1:0-5453 GCA_047636335.1 Flavobacterium sp. | reverse complement strand
AGTTTCAATAATACTTTCCCTATCGTTTTTGTCTTTAAACACAATTTTAGCTGCAGAAAGTGGAACAAGAGGTGAAATTCTTTCCATTAAATCGGGATACTATATTTGGCTATCAAGCATTACGATTTTGACGATAGGTGTATATTTCTACTTCAAAAATTATCAAGAAGTAATATATGAAGATTAATACAACGCTTAACACTTGCTACAATTGATTTGGACAATTGGCTTAATGGGAAAATGTTTTATATTTGGACTTTGAGTGACATCCGCAAGAAAAATCTTAATTTAACCCCTAATCACTTGTAGCAAGGGAACGTTGTAAGCAAGCTAACCCCAAAATTATGAGAAAATATATCTTAATAACATTACTCCTTTTTTACAATACATTTTTTTGTCAAGTAGTAGTTAATGGAAAAATAAAAAGCAATGATGGTAAAAAATTGCAATTTGTAAATATTGGGATTAAAAATAAAAACATTGGAACTATTTCTGACGAAAATGGAAACTTTTCATTGAAAATTGATAATTCGAAGACAAATGAAATATTAACTTTTTCATATATCGGTTTTGAAGAGTTAAATATAAAGATCGAAGATGTGTTTAATTCTAACAATACAGAATTTATTCTTACGCAAAAAACAATTGATCTATCAGAAGTTATTATTGTAGCGACAAAAACAACAGAATTGGAAATTGGGACGAAGTCTTACAGCAGTATGGTTGCAGGTTATGTTCGACCGAACAATGATAAAAATAAAGATATTCAAGAATTTGCAAAAAAAATTACGTTAAAAAAACCGTCAAAAATACTTAATGCAAATATCAATTTATTTAATATAAATGCTGACTCAGCAAGATTTAGAATAAATTTTTATAACATTAAAGATAACTTACCATTTGAAAAAATAAATACTGAAAATATAATTGTGAAACAAAAAGTTGAAAACGGTTGGAATAAATTTGACTTGACCGAATTTGACTTAAAATTCGATAATTCATTATTTATTACGATTGAATATCTACCCGAAAAATTAAATGAAAGGGAACCTTTTCGATATAGTGGACAATTTTTCGGCGAATCTATAACGCGTTCATCAAGTTTAGGAACTTGGAATACAAAAAAAGGGTTAACGATGGCAATGTTTGTAACCGTAAAACAATAGCCAACCTACAACAGCGGTTTTGCTGCATTTGGATATTCGGCTTAATTTGAAGTTAGTCTTGTACTTTAAATAAAAGTGATAATCCGAAAGAAAAATCTTAATTTAGTCCCTAAATCCGAGCAAAGCCGCGGGGACGTTAGCAGTAATTTTTAAGTAAAATAAAGATATCAAAATGATAAAATTAAAATTAGCACTTGACTGGACTCCAAATGTCAATCATATTGGATTCTTAATTGCCAAAGAATTAGGGTTTTACAACCAACAAGGCATAGACCTTGAAATCTTAAACCCGAAAGATGATAATTACTCAATGACTCCAGGAAAAAAATTAGAGCTTGATATTGCAGACTTTGCAATTGCACCTTTTGAGACGGTTATAAGTTTGAACAATAAAACAAATCAAGTTCAAGCAATGGCGATTTACGCTATTTTACAAAAAGATTTAAGTTGTATTGCTACACTAAAATCATCAAATATTACATCACCAAAGTTGCTTGATGGTAAAACATACGCCTCATATATGGCACGTTATGAAGATCATATTGTGAAAGAAATAATTAAAAATGATGGAGGGGAAGGTGATTTAGATATAATATATCCAGAAAAGCTTGGTATCTGGAACACACTGTTAAGTGGTAAAGCAGATTCTACTTGGATTTTTGACAACTGGGAGGGAATTGAGGCAAACAGCAAGAATATTGAACTAAATAAGTTTACATTAGCTGAGTTCAATATACCTTATGGCTACTCACCCATTGTATTGGCAAAAAAGGAAAATATAACAAAGCATAAAGTGCTCTATTCAAAGTTTATTAAAGCCTCTCAAAAAGGTTTTTTATTTACAAAAAATAACTTGACTGAATCAGTAGAGATTTTAAAACGTTACGTAACCGAGTATGATTTAAAAAATATCGATTTAGAAAAATCAATATCCTTTTCAATACCTCATTTTGGTGACAAATCTAATTGTGGTGTAATTAAACAAGAAAGAGTATCCAGTTTTTTAAAGTGGATTGTAGACAGTGGATTAGAAGACAAAGTGATTGTCAATCAAAGTCTATTTACAAATGAACTGTTTGAATAAAACTGCTGCTAACAGCGACAAGAAATTGGTGGTTCAGTGGTTAAATGAAGCTTTGTGTTTCGTAACAAGTTTAATGGTGGCAGACAGTTTTGTGCGTTGAAATCGCCAACTTCTTGTAGCTGCAAAACGTTAGCACATGTATATAATAATCTGAAAAAAAATAAAAATATCTAAAATGAAAAAAATATCTAATACTATAAAAATTTCGGCTTTACTTTCTATCTGTTTATGGCTAGTAGCGAGTATTTTTTTGTTCAATGAGAAAAATGGAAAAACTATTATGGTGAGTACTGCTGTGATTATAATAGCTGGATTGTCCTCTCAAATAATTAAAACCAGAAAAGTAAATTCGGAACATTGAGACTAATTTTATTTTAAAAAAAATAGGAGAAATGCAAAGTATTGTGCTCTCTGTTGTAGAACAGTTAGGACAAAATAATATGCATTGCGAACGAGAAAAATAAATACTGGTACTGACAGCGATTTTGCCATATTTGGGCAATCGGCTTAATGGGAAGTTGGTTTTGTATTTGGCGTGATTTGGCAAATCCGAAGATAAGGCTTAATTTAACCCCAAACTTGCTTTAGCGCAAAACGTTGTACGCAAGTTGAAAAATGAACTTAAATTAAACAATAGAACAATGAAAAAACTAATTACACTTCTAATTTTTATTCAATCCTGCGGATTGGTATTCGGACAGGATAAAAATGATTTTACCGTGAATTTCAATCATTTATCATTATCAGTAAAAGACGTTGATGAATCTGCTGAATTTTATAAAGATTTACTCAATCTGGAGGAGATCACTAACAGATCGAAAATTGAAGGGATTAGATGGTTGTCATTAGGCGAAGGAAAAGAATTGCATCTGATTTCAATTTTAAAAGATGAAATTGTGACGAATAAGGCAGTGCACTTAGCATTGACAACGACCAACTTTGATATGCTTATCGCTAAACTTAAGGCTTTGAAAATTGAATATTCTGATTGGCCTGGAAATTTGAATAAGATAAATGTTCGAGCAGATGGAATTAAACAGATTTACTTCCAAGACCCAAATGGATATTGGACTGAAGTAAATAGCGTTGGACAAAAAACTGATTAAAAGCAACCGTACAACAATGTATAAAAATAATTGCTCAGTTGTGGGCGTCGCCTTAGGCAGTTGAAAGTTTACTACGTCTAATTTTCCAGCGAAAAATCCTCGCACCTAAACCCGAAACTATTATTATACGAGATCGTTGGAACGTAATTGGCGTAACCTGCGTCTTATTTACACAATGAATTTTAGAGGTGTTTTTATAAGATTAAAAAAGAAAAAAGGATTTTCGCTTCAAGTAATTCGATAAAATCGTAGAAAGTCTACTTCCAAAAGAAAAAGGCTTTATACAACAATTTCACATTATGCGATTCTTATAAATATACCAGCTAAAATAAGCTAACGAGACTATACTTCAGCTCAATTATTCTACCTTTAGAATAAAATTATAAACCCGCTTGAAAGAAAAACTCAAACAATTAGAATTATTTTTAAAGAGCTCCAGCTTTGACCGAGGAATTCGTATTGGCTTTGGAATTGCTCTACCCCTTGCAGTGCTTTATCTTTTAGGGTATTTTATATATGCTCCAGCTGTTGTTGTTGGTGCTTTTTTAAATGCACCAGGCGACATTCCGGGCAGCACCAAACGTAAAGTCAATGCCATTTTAGTCAGTATTGGATTAACAATGGTTATTACAGCTATAATCCTATTTTCAAAACCTTTCCTACCACTATTACTGGTAGCACTTGCAATTATTACGTTTTCTGTGTCGCTGCTTTCGGTTTATGGTTTTAGAGCGTCTTTAGTGTCCTTTTCTGGCTTGTTGTCAATGGTAATAGCAATTGCCATTCAAAAAGAAACAGCGTATGATATTTTAGTTCAAGTTGCCTTAATGGGAGTTGGAGGTCTTTGGTATTTAGTCGTATCCTATATTTTTCAAAAAATTGCGCCTATAAAAGATCAGAATCAGCTATTGTCAGATACGCTTCTCCTTATTGGTGAATACCTAAAAATACGAGCCAGATTATTAACAAAGAAAACCAAGCGTGACGAACATCTTAAACAAAGCTTAGTCCTGCAACATCAAATCAACGAAAAGCAGGAAACACTCCGAGAAACACTGCTTACTGCACGTAAACGTTCCGGACGTTCGCATTATGAAGAAAAGCAGCTGTTAATCTTACTCTCTTCTATTAATATCTTCGAATTGATAGAAGCAAAACATTTGGATTATAAAATGATCGATGCCATTTTTGGCGAGCATAAAGAATTTCTGAGAGCTTCCAAAAATCTGAGCAAAATAATGGGCAACCACCTCATCCGTTTGTCTGAATTATTGATTCAAAAGGATAAAATACCAAATAAAGATATTCTATTAAGTGCATTAGCCGAAGCCAACGAATCTATCAAAAATTACCTCGATACCGTCAAATTACCTGAAGCGCGTGAAGGTGCTTTAGTATTGAAAAATCTATACGATTACCAAGAGCAAATTCTACAAGAAATCAGAGTTATAAGACGTGTAATGGCCAATGTCAAAGAGGCTGCCAAAGTATCCTTAAAAAAACAAGATTCTAGTCAGTTTTTAACGCTCCACGAATATAGACTGAATGTCCTTGTTCAAAATTTCAGTTTGGATTCCGTCATGTTTAGACATTCATTGCGTCTTACCATTGCGGTAGTATTTGCCTATCTCTTAGGCTTTCTTTTTGACATCCAAAACACCTATTGGATTTTGCTGACCGTCATTGTTATTATGCGACCTAGCTACGGTCTTACCAAAGAGCGATCGAAAGATCGTATCATCGGCACACTCATTGGTGCAGCTATTGCTGTTGGTATTGTGCTGCTTACTCAAAATGTAGTAGTTTATGCGCTATTGGCATTTGTTTCATTGGTATTCGCATTTGCATTGATTCAGCAGAATTATAAATTTGCCGCCGCATTGATCACCATTAGTATCATCTTTGTGTATTCCTTTATCAATCCTGATGCCTTTGAAGTGATTCAATACCGCGTCATCGACACTATCATTGGAGCCACTATCGCTGTCGTTGCCAATTATATACTTTTGCCAAGTTGGGAAGCCAATAATTTAAAACAGGTACTTCCGAACGCTTTAAAAATGAATAAAGAATATCTTTTAGCGACACAAGAGTTGT
>JBLIHD010000137.1:0-5492 GCA_047636335.1 Flavobacterium sp. | reverse complement strand
GTTTCATTATCTCCTTTCCCCGCAGACTTAAAGTCAATCACCGGTGTCGGGGCAAAATGTACGGAAATCATAGAGCCTATTCTATTTATCGTGAAAACAACATTATTTGCTTTCAAAACTTTATCGATACCTTCGTGCAGGTAAGCTGTCTTATCCGCCAGTCTCTGAAAAATAGCAGGATCATTATCTAATGTTTGCAGCATAGTCAATCCAGCGGCCATAGCCAAAGGATTTCCCGATAAAGTTCCCGCTTGATAAACCGGCCCCAATGGAGCCAAATAATCCATTATCTCTGCACGCGCGGCAAAAGCACCGACTGGTAACCCTCCACCAATCACTTTCCCGAAACAAACGATATCAGCATCTACACCCGACAATTCCTGAACTCCACCTCTCGCCAGGCGAAATCCCGTCATAACCTCATCAAAAACAAGCAATACGTCGTTATCAGTACAAAGTTGTCTTAATCCCTCAAGGAACCCCCCGTTAGGAGGAATACAACCCATATTCCCTGCAACAGGTTCAATAATTATGGCTGCGATTTCGTTTTTATTGGCCTCAAGTAAAGTCCTTACATTATCTAAATCATTGTAAGTAGCCAATAAAGTGTCCTTGGCCGTTCCTGCCGTCACTCCTGGACTATTTGGCGAACCAAAGGTAATCGCGCCACTTCCCGCCTGAATCAAAAAGGAATCAGAATGACCGTGGTAGCAACCTGCAAATTTTATTATTTTGTCTTTTTTCGTGAACCCGCGGGCTAACCTTATGGCACTCATACACGCCTCCGTCCCTGAATTGACAAACCTGATTTTTTCAATATTGGGCACCATAGAAACCGCTAAAGCGGCAATCTGCGTCTCTAACTCCGTCGGCATTCCAAAAGAGGTTCCGAGTTTCGCCTTTTCTATCACAGCCTGCACAACTGGTTCAAAAGCATGCCCCAAAATCATTGGTCCCCAGGAATTGATATAATCTATCAATCGGTTTCCATCTTCATCATACAAATAAGCACCTTTAGCACGTTGCACAAAAATTGGAGTTCCTCCTACTGCTTTGAATGCTCTCACTGGCGAGTTTACGCCGCCTGGAATTACCTTTTCCGCTTCAGCAAAAAGCTGACTACTTCTTTTATATAACATTTATATTTTTTAATATTTTATTTATAATAACTGTATTTTTCTCTATGCTTCTAATCTACGATCAGCCTTTGTCCGATGGAAAGCGTGTTCGCTGAAAGCTTATTCTTCTGCTTTAATTGATCGACCACCAAATTAAATTTTCTCGAAATGGAGTACAATGTATCTCCTTTTTGAACTACGTATGTGTCGCCGTTATAACTCTCTACGCTAACTACTCTTACCGTTTGCGCCTGGTTTTCAACAGGCCTATAGTTCGTTCCCAAAACCTGTGAGTCAAATTTCCATAAATCATACCTTTGAATGTATGAGATTAATTTCTCTGGATACCTTGGGTCGGTGGCATAACCAGCACTTCTAAGGCCTTTTGCCCAAGACTGATAGTCGCCTTTGGGTAAAGAAAACAAACGGGAATACCTGCCTCTGCCGGTTAGGAATAAAGCATGATCCTTGAAAGATTCGGAGGCATCGTTATATTTCCTGAAACATTCCTGACTGGCATCATCGTCATGTTTGACACTTTCGCCTGTCCAATCGTGGCATTTTATCCCAAAATGATTGTTGGCTCGATTTGCCAAATCACCTCTTCCAGCGCCGGATTCCAATATTCCTTGCGCTAAAATGATACTGGCGGGAATACCATAAATTTTCATGTTGCTCATGGCTATACTTTTATACTGGGCAATATAATTAGCCACCACGTCAGTTGAAACAATCGTTCTCGAAGTTGATTCTATTATTTCGTCTTCCTCTTTATCCTGCTCTACTGTTGCCACTTTTTTCACAATTGGTTTACTAACGCTTGTGTTTTTAACCGATCTGGCCGCTACCTTTTTTGTGACTGGAGAAGCTGATTTTGTCGTGACAATCACCGGTCTTGTGGCGTTGCAACTTACTATCAGTAGGGCCGTGAGAATTAGTAGGGTTTTTTTAAACATGTATATCTATTATTGGTAATTGTTTATTTTTCAATTTCATATTCATTCCTTGGATTCCTTGGATTCCACCCGTATGGATTAACAAGATTTTTGATTGCGCCGGAAAACAACCTTTATGTATCCTATCTATCACGCCAAACACCATCTTCGAAGTATAAATGGGATCCAAAGGGATTTTATTCTCATTATAAAACTTGTTTATAAAAGTAATTAAATCCTGATTCACTTTCCCGTATCCTCCGAAATGATATTCCGTGATTAAATCCCAATTTTCATTCTGGGCAAAAATACGAATTTCATCTTTTAAAAAATCACCTTTTAAAGCAGGAAATCCTAAAACTTTTTGATGAGGCAAAGCACTATTTATAATTCCGGCGATAGTTCCGCCCGTTCCTGCCGAACAGCAGACAAAATCGAACTCGCTGTCCTCTTCAGTGAGAATTTCTTGACAACCTTTTACGGCCAGCCCATTAGTTCCGCCTTCAGGAATAAGGTAAAAATCACCGAATTGCTTTTCTAGCTTTACCAAAAATGAAGTTTCGTTTTTTAAACGGTACTCTTCCCTAGAAACGAACTCCAAATGCATGCCGCAATTCTGGGCAAAGAGTAAAGTCGGGTTTTCAGTGATTTTGTCCCGTAATTCGTCGCCACGAACAATCCCGATGGTTCTGAATCCGTTCTCTTTTCCCGCATACGCAACTGCGGCAATATGATTAGAAAAAGCCCCTCCAAAAGTGAGCAGCGTTTCCTGATACTCTTCTTTCGCCTGAAGCAAATTATACTTTAGCTTCCTGAACTTATTTCCTGACACAAATGGATGTATCAAATCTTCACGCTTGATTGAAACGGAGATTGAATTGGGGAATTCTATAACAAGCTTTTGATTCAAACCAGGTGATTTTTGACAAAGGTATAATTTATAAGCAACAAAAAAATGCAATACCTATCGATTAGACCTTTGTGGCACACTTTAGCGGCAAAAACCGATTTTTAGTGCCCTTTTCTTCCCAATTTCAATCCGTTAAACTGTTTTTTGCTTAGTTAATTGTTGATGTATTTCAAAATAAAAAAATTTAAAATACTAGAAGTGCTAACACACAAATAATTTTGAAGTAAGAACTAATTGCAGATAAAGTCCTAATAAAACTAAAGGCCATTATGATTTTTATATTTTAAAGACCTTAATACAAATCAACACAGCTTTTGATTACTGCAACTCCTTTTTCCCCAGATATTTTATAAAACTAAAAAGCCTTCTTTTTTCTAAATAGTCCTGATCCGATTCGTTATCATAAGCTTCCCTCTCAAAACTGATATTTCGATAGGCTAGGTCCTTGTTTCCATATTGGATTAAACGAACGAGGTATTCCGAAACATAGATTATTAAAAAAGGAAGCACCAGTAATTCCAACTGCTGACGCAAATGAATTTTTTCGTGATTTATAAAAACCAAATTTTCTTTATCACTCCGATATTTTACGAATATAAATGGGAATGCCGTCAATCCGCGATATCCTGTGGGAATAAAGTATTTATTAACGATCAGAAACATTGCTATTGAAGTTTATTGAATAACGAAAGTACTAAAAAAACAAACCCAGAGAAATTGTTCTGACTTGATCTTTGTTTTAAAACCCAAACTGAAGGGGCAATTTGACCATTGAATTCCGGTATGCCTTATATACACATAAATTAAATTTTCGGCAACAATAAGGCACATTAGCCATAAAATTTATAAATTTGTACTACTAAAATAGTTCTATTTAATGAAAAACTCAATCGCTTGAGCAGACCGCAGATATCGCACTGTTTTGACTAATTTTCACAACAGAATACCAAAAAATATGATTGACGAGAATAATGAAAATAAATTAATCGAAGGTGAAGATTTCTATTATACCCCGGAAGGATACAAATGCTTTACCGAGAAACACCACCTAAAAAGAGGCTATTGCTGCAAAAGCGGTTGTCGCCATTGTCCTTACGGTTATGATAAGAAAACGGGCAATTTTAAAAAATAGGCAGTGTTTCGTGTTTAGTTAGCAGAAATCGTCCGATAGTGTTCTGTCACAAAATTAACTCAGTAATAAAAATGGATAATCAATCATTAAAGTATAGGGTTAAAATATACAAATCCTACCACAGGTCGGATATTCGTTATCCATAGTCGTTTCGTTACCACAAAGAACCCTAGGAATGAAGTAACTCCAAGGGCATTTTCTAACGAAACAACACTGTACAAAATTAACGAATCACCATTTAAGATGACTTTCCAAGAACAAATCAAACAAGGAATTCCTGCTATACTACCTCAACCCAAACCGTATGAGGCAGAAATCAATCATGCGCCAAAACGAAAAGAAATTCTATCGGCAGAGGAAAAAAAACTAGCACTTCGCAATGCTTTACGCTATTTTGAGGCGGAACATCATCCTGAGTTAATTCAAGAATTCCGACAAGAATTAGAAACTTACGGTCGCATCTATATGTATCGCTTTCGCCCAGATTACGAAATGTATGCGCGTCCCATTAATAAATATCCGGGACAATGTGAACAGGCGAAGGCCATAATGTTGATGATCCAAAACAATCTGGACTATGCCGTAGCGCAACATCCCCATGAATTAATAACCTACGGCGGTAATGGGGCTGTTTTCCAGAACTGGGCACAATATCTATTGACGATGCAATATCTGTCAGAAATGACAGATGAGCAAACACTGACCATGTATTCCGGTCACCCAATGGGATTGTTCCCTTCCCATAAAGAAGCGCCAAGAGTCGTGGTGACAAACGGAATGGTGATCCCTAATTATTCCAAACCGGATGATTGGGAAAAAATGAATGCGCTTGGCGTGTCACAGTACGGCCAAATGACCGCAGGAAGTTATATGTACATAGGTCCGCAAGGAATTGTACACGGAACAACAATTACGGTACTCAATGCCTTTCGCAAAATAGAACGCAGCCCTAAAGGCGGTTTATTTCTAACCTCTGGATTAGGAGGTATGAGTGGTGCCCAACCCAAAGCGGGTAATATCGCGGGTTGTATCACAGTTTGTGCTGAAGTAAATCCCAAAATAACTCACATTCGTCACAGCCAAGGCTGGATCAACGAATTAGTTGAAGACATCTATGAATTGGTAAAAAGAGTCGCTTTGGCGCAAGCCAACAAAGAAACGGTCTCTATCGGCTATCTTGGCAATGTGGTTGACGTTTGGGAAAAGTTTGACGAAGAGAGCATACATATTGATTTGGGAAGTGACCAAACTTCTTTGCATAATCCTTGGGCCGGAGGGTATTACCCCGCTGACGTCCCGTTTGAAGAAGCTAACGAAATGATGGCTAACGATCCTGATTTATTTAAGGAAAAAGTGCAAGAAACATTACGTAGACATACTACGGCCATCAACAAACA
>JBLIHD010000136.1:0-5536 GCA_047636335.1 Flavobacterium sp. | reverse complement strand
AAGTGTCTCTTAGTTTCTCCACTCCTGGGATAGTGATTTCCACCACCGATTTATAAGCTGCAATGTGCATTCCAGTAGGAAAAGTATCGTTTGAAGACTGTGATTTGTTCACGTCATCATTGGCTTTTATGAATTGTTCGCCTTCGCCAATTTCAAAACCTTTCAATACTTGGGCGCGATTAGCAACCACTTCGTTTACGTTCATATTACTTTGCGTACCCGAACCCGTTTGCCAGATAACCAAAGGAAACTGATCGTCTAGTTTACCAGCAAGAATTTCCTCGCATACCGCTGCGATAGCATCACGTTTCTCTGCAGGTAAAACACCTAAATCACAGTTGGCGTAAGCGGCCGCTTTTTTTAAATAAGCAAAACCTTCGATAATTTCCTTTGGCATAGAAGCCGATGTGCCTATTTTAAAATTGTTTCTAGAACGTTCTGTCTGTGCTCCCCAATATTTGTCAGCTGGAACCTGCACTTCACCCATGGTGTCTTTTTCTATTCTGAATTTCATTTTAGTGTTTATTTGTGTGTTTAATTTTTTGTTGAAACTCCATTGATTCCAATGTTGTCTTTATTGTTCGAATTTTTTATAGCCCCGATAGCAGTGGAAATCCCAGGTTTTTACCTGGATTGAAACGGATAGCGGGAATAGCTCCTGAAAAAATCAGGATCAAATCCTCATAATTGAGCTCAAAAATACGGATAAATACTATTTTATGAAAATTGATTTGGATTTTTATTGCTGCGAAAAAATATTACGCTTACATTTGTACCTACATTCAAAAATTCCGGAAAACATGTTTGAATTTTCACAGTACTTAGGCTTTTTACTTTTTTTATCGATCCTAACATTAGGATTTTGGTTAATGTTTTTTTTAGTTACTTTCGTATCCTATTGGGTAGGTGGTGCAACTTGGGAAGCATATAAAGAAAAAAGAGATAAAAAGAAGCAAGAACAATCAGTTTAAATTGATTGTTACTTAAAAAAAGGACCCGTTTACACGAGTCCTTTTTTTTATGCCTTATTTTCAGATAAAAAAAATACGGATCCGTAACTAAACGAACCCGCACTTATTGTGAATTAATTAACCCAATTAAACCATTTATTATCCTTGATATCCGCCATCATCATCATTGTTTCTTGGGGCGTTTTTATCTCTATCCGTTTTCTTTTTATTCAATCGATACGTAAATGACAGATTGAATTGTCTTTTTCTCCATTGAAACTCACTATAATTACTTACCCTTGCTAAATTTGTTTCAGATCTCCTTTTACGTGAGTTAAAAATGTCACTTACGTTAAAAGCTATTGTAGCCTTATCCTTTAATATGTCTTTACTAAAGGCAGTATTGATCGCGTATAGACCTAAATCTCTTCCTTGTGCCGTGTTACTAGGGCCAGAGTAGGTTCCGCTAGCTTGCCATTCAATTTTATAAGGTAATGTTAAACGAGAGTTGATTCTTGCAAACCAAGAAAAAGCTTCGTTATCGAGATTTTGTATGATTTCCTGATTTTGAGAATTGGTATACATGAAATCTCCTGTTGTTTTAGTGTTGAAAAGATTGAAACTACTATTTATTTTCCACTTTTTGATTGGAGAATAATTCAAAGTAAATTCAAATCCAAATCTTTGTTCTTTTCCGATGTTGATTGGCGTACTAAGAATTACCGGTGTACCATTTACAAACTCACCACTTTCATAACGTACAAAAGAGAACACATCAACCGTGTTTTCAAAATACATAGAAGTATTAAATGTTACTTTGTCCCAACGGTTGATATAACCTAAATCAAATTTGTCCGTTAATGAAGGGTCTAAATCTGGGTTACCTCTAAAAATATTGATGTTACTTGATACATTAGGAGTAGGGTCTAAAAAGCGACCTCGTGGTCTGGACAAACGTTTGCTGTAACTTAAAGCAATGTTACTTTGAGATGAAATTTCATAATTCACGAAAGCACTCGGAAAAAATTTATTGTATCTTTTATTATTATATTCATTTGTCTCCAACAAGTTTACATCGATATTAGTGTCTTCCCAACGTATACCAAATAGATAAGAGAATTTATTTACTTTGAAACCATATTGAGTATAAAGGGCATTGATTTTCTCTTTGTATTCTAATGTGTTGGATAAAAAATTGTCTTTGTTGTTTCCGTTTTCACTAGAGAAAATAGCGTAATCTTTATTTAGCGTATTGAAATTTCCTTTATACCCCGCCTCAAATTGACTTCCTTCACCAGTAGGTAAAACATAGTCAGTTTGAAATTGAAATTGTTCTTGAATTTCATTATTTAGCGTTGTACCAAAAGTATTTTGATCCGGGAAGGTTAGATTGACGCCATCAATGGTTGAATCTTCTTTATCTTTATTTGTAGAATAGGACCCGTCAACGGTTAACTTATGACCTTCGTTATCAAAGTTTTTGATTAAGTTAGATGAAAACTCAAAGTCTTTTCCGTTATCATTACCATCGTTTAAACGATAGCTGGTTGAAGTGAAATCTTTATTGCTGTCAGATGCATTATAAGTAACTAAATCTTGGTCTTTACCGCTATTTTGTCTGTAACTTATGGAGTTAGTCCAGAACGTGTTGGGAGTAATTGTCCATTCTAATCCTGTTTTAGTAGAGATTCCTTTTCTAGTTCTCTTGGTGTCACGATTTTCATAAATGTAGTTACTCACGGAACCATCAGGATTGAAGTATTGTGAATCGGTTACACCTCCACCTTCATTAGTTCTATAATCATAACCAGTAGAAGTAAAGTAGTTCAGCTTCTCTGTTTTATAATTTAAATTTGCGCTTATGCCATAGGTCTCAGGGATTCCTGTAGAGACTATAAAAGAGCCATTGAAACCTCGATTTTTACCCTTTTTTAAGATGATATTCAAAATTCCAGCTCCACCTTCAGCATCATAACGGGCTGATGGATTTGTTATTACTTCCACTTTATCAATAGCATCAGAAGGAATTTGGCGCAAAGCTTCTGCGATATTTAAAGCGTTTGAAGGACGGCCGTCGATGAAAACACGCACATTGTTACTACCTCTTAAACTTATGTTTCCTTCGATATCAACAGATACGGAAGGTACGTTTTCTAAAACGTCACTTACAGTTCCTCCTTTAACAAGCATATCTTGACCTACATTGTACACCTTTTTATCTAGTTTTATCTCGACAGTAGATTTTTCTGCACGGATAACAACTTCATTTAATTGTGAGATGTCTTCTGCTAAAGCTACAATTCCTAAATTGGTACTTTTTTTCAGGTTTTGGTCTTTTAGTAGCACTGATTTAAAAGAAATAAATTCTAGTTTAATCGTATATATTCCTGGTACTACATCAATATCAAAGTCTCCTTTTGGATTTGTGATACCTCCTGCTACTACTTTTGCATTCTTCGGGTTAATAAGGGTAACTGTCGCGTATTCGAGAGGTCGCTTCCCCATTTTCTCAATAACAGTTCCCGTGATTTTTATTCTTTCCACGGCTGGACCGGTCCTTTCCTGGGCAAAACTCAATAAGAAAGATAAGAATAATGTGAGAGTTAAATAACAATTTAATTTATGACGCATTATTTTTTTTAGTTTTAATTAATTTTTGTTTGGACTGCAAAAATCGGGTATGGTTTAAGGGACAAATCACAAAATTTGTTAAATTTTCAAAAAGAATGTTTAAATAAAGGCGATTGCTTTGTATACTTCCCTGGCAATGATAGCTTTGTCCCCTTTTATTAAAATTGGTCTTTCAATCAGAATGGGGTTGGAAACCATAGCTTGGATAATTTTATCATCAGTCATTGATTCGTTTTTGAAGTTTTCTATCCAAATTTTTTCTTTTTGACGCACTAATTCCAATGGTTTTTTATTCAGTTTTTGCAAAAGGGAACCTAATTCAGCGGCAGTGGGTGGCTGTTCGAGGTATTTTACGATCTCATATTCTTGTCCGGACTCGTGTAACAACGTTAAACAACTTCTTGATTTCCCGCAACGTGGATTATGGTAAATTTGTATCATGATTATTATTTATTTGAATTGAAAAAAAATGAAATAAAAAGGTTATTTTCGAGCGAACAAAAATAGGCTTTGTAAGTCTAACCATGCAGATAATTAAATAAAAAATAGATGTTTATAGAACAAGGGGTAAATTCAGAGAATAAGTTTTGGAAATATTTGATTGGCTCGATGGTAATTATAGTCGCCTCCCTTATTGGCCAGGTTCCACTTTTATTGGGGATGTTTTATGAAACAATGTTGGAAGGCAAAGCATATCCTTCGGATAATTATGCGGTTATGCACTTTTTTGAACCTAATTTGACCTTGTTTTTGATTCTCATTTCTTTTGTATTTACCCTGATCGGAATTTATTTTGTCGTCAGGTATCTGCATAACCAGACTATGCTTTCCATAACGACATCGCGAAAAAAAATGGATTGGTCCAGGTTTTTTTTCTCATTTTCCATCTGGGCAATTTTTACGGTTGTTTCCACTTTACTCTTTTACTTTTTTAGCCCTGCAGATTTCGTGGTCAATTTTAAGCCAATACCTTTCGCAATACTTGTTGTTATCGGAGCGCTTTTAATTCCGATACAAACCAGTACGGAAGAATATATTTTCAGGGGTTATTTAATGCAGGGATTTGCCAATCTCGCCAAAAATAAATGGTTTCCGTTGCTAATGACTTCAATCATTTTTGGAGCGATGCATTTATCTAATCCCGAAGTCCTCAAAATGGGTAACATTATTTTTGTGTATTATATAGGAACAGGTTTGTTTCTGGGGATAGTCACCCTGATGGATGAGGGACTGGAGCTCGCTTTAGGTTTTCATGCTGCAAACAATTTAGTAAGTGCTTTGTTAGTCACTTCAGACTGGTCTGCCTTCCAAACGCATTCTATTTTGAAGGACATATCAGAGCCCAAGGCAGGTTTAGATGTTATCTTGCCGGTACTTGTAATTTACCCCTTACTTTTATTTATCTTTAGCAGAAAATACCAGTGGTCCGGTTGGAAAGAAAAATTGACGGGCAAAATTTAAATACGATAGTTTAACAATATTTAAAACAAACAAATTGATAATGAATAAGGTAACCTATAAAAACGTGCACAATCTTTTTAAGTTGAATGGATTTCATTTGGATAAACAAGATTTATGCAGAGTCTCCTATTGTTTGATAAAAGAGGGTGACGAATTTGAAAAATCTATTGGGGATTTTATGTTGGATTGGTTTGATGACAAATCCTATATCGATTTACAAACTTCTGGCACGACTGGTGATCCTAAAATCATAAGGACAGACAAGCAAACAATGGTCAATTCGGCCTTGGCAACAGGTGATTTTTTCGAACTGAGTCCCGGAGACAAAGCATTGTATTGTTTGCCCACTAAATATATTGCGGGTAAAATGATGTTGGTGCGCAGTTTCATTTTAGGACTTGACATCGATTTCGTGGCGCCAAATTCCCATCCTTTAGCGAAGAACGACGTCAAGTATGATTTCGTGGCAATGGTACCCTTACAGGCCCAAAACT
>JBLIHD010000135.1:0-5564 GCA_047636335.1 Flavobacterium sp. | reverse complement strand
GCACTTTTTGAGCAGGCCGAATTTTTCATTGACGCTGTTTCCGGCTATGAATGTGATTTTGCATTATTTCCAGAGTTTTTTACGGCACCCTTAATGGCAGATTTCAACCATTTATCAGAAGCTGAAGCGATTAGAGAACTGGCACAGCACACCGAGGCCGTAAAACTAAAATTCCAGGAATTTGCCATTTCCTACAATATCAATATCATAACCGGAAGTATGCCGTTTATAGAAAACGAACATGTGTACAACGTGGGGTTTCTTTGCAAACGGGACGGGACAAACGAAATGTACCGTAAAATTCACATTACGCCCAATGAAATTTTTCACTGGGGAATCACTGGAGGGGACGCTATCCAAACCTTTGACACTGATTGTGGAAAAATAGGGATTGTCATTTGTTATGATGTAGAGTTCCCCGAACTTTCCAGATTAATGGCTGATGAGGGAATGAATATTTTATTTGTGCCTTTCCTGACGGACACCCAAAATGGATACACCAGAGTAAGACACTGCGCACAGGCAAGAGCCATTGAAAACGAATGTTACGTCGCCATTGCGGGTTGTGTGGGTAACTTGCCCAAAGTGAATAATATGGACATTCAATATGCCCAAGCAGCTGTTTTCACTCCCTCTGATTTTGCTTTCCCAAGTAACGGAATTAAGGCCGAAGCGACACCAAATACAGAAATGACTTTGATTGTTGATGTTGACATCAATCTTTTAAGAGAACTGCACGAGCACGGAAGCGTAAACGTAATGAAAGACAGAAGGCATGATTTATATAGTTTGAAAAAAATATAATAATGAAAAATTGTTTAGAATGTGTCGAGAAGATTGTGGGTAGGGAAGACAAAAAATTCTGCAGTGACGGTTGTCGCAATGCCTACAATAACAAAATAAACAAAGACAACAATAATTTTATGCGTAACATCAACAACAAGTTGCGCAAAAATTATCGTATCCTATTAGAACTTAATACCGATGGAAAGTCGAAAACAACAAGAACAAAACTTTTAAGCAAAGGTTTCGATTTTGATTTTTTCACTAACATATTAAAAACTAAAACAGGGAATACCTACTATTTCTTGTACGACCAAGGCTATCTGCACTTGGATAACGATTTCTATATGCTAGTGAAAAAAGATATTTAATGCCATAATCCCAAATTCATTACCTACATGAAAAAAAGATCTTCATCCATTTCCGCTGCTCTATTCATAGCAGCAATTCTAAGTTTCCTCTACTTTACAATGATGCCACAATGGACATCCGATGAAAATGCCCCACTTTCAGAATTTTCAACTGCTAGAGCGCACGCAACGGTGGAGACCATTTCAAAAAAGCCCCATTTTGTAGGTTCAGAAAACCACGAACAAGTTGGCAATTATCTAATAAAAGAACTCCAAAAGTTGGGATTGGAAACTTCCGTTCAGGAGGGATACACGCTGAGCGATTGGGGAAACCTGGTAAAGTCCAAAAATATTCTGGCTCGGATAAAGGGTACTCAAAATACAAAAGCATTATTGTTACTCACTCATTACGATAGCGCTCCTCATTCTTCTTCTCTTGGCGCGAGCGATGCAGGCTCTGGCGTTGCTACAATTTTAGAAAGTGTGCGTGCTTTTTTATATTCTAAAACACCTCACAAAAATGACATAATTATTCTTTTTTCGGATGCCGAAGAGCTAGGGTTAAACGGGGCAGCACTTTTTGTAACAGAACATCAATGGGCAAAAGAAATTGGTTTGGTCTTAAATTTTGAAGCTAGAGGAACTTCTGGGCCAAGTTATATGTTAATGGAAACCAATAATGGCAATGCTGGCCTAGTAAAAAAGTTCTCTGCAGCAAAAGCTGATTTTCCAGTTACCAATTCTTTGATGTATAGTATTTATAAAATGCTTCCCAACGATACCGATTTAACCGTCTTTAGAGAAAAAGGCAATATTCAAGGCTATAATTTTGCATTTATTGACGACCATTATAATTATCATACTGCTCAAGATAACAGCAAGCATTTAAATAAAAACACATTAGCTCATCAAGGTAGTTATCTTATGCCTTTGTTAAGTTATTTTTCTAATGCTAATTTAAATAGCAGTAAAGTTGAAAATGACGATGTCTATTTTACGATTCCTTACGTATTTATACATTATCCTTTTAGTTGGATTTTCCCACTGTTATTAGTTGCATTGCTGCTTTTTGTATTCTTAGTTTTTATAGGAATTGCAAAAAGACTGCTATCCTTTTCAATAATTATAAAAGGTTTTGTTCCTCTTTTAGGCTCTGTAATTGCATCTGGATTAGTTACTTTTCTTGGCTGGAAAGGACTATTGATGGTTTACCCCCAATACAAGGATCTACTCAATGGTTTTACCTATAATGGGTATACCTACATTACCGCTTTTGTTTTATTGAGTTTGGCAATATCTTTTGGCTTTTATCAAAAACTATCCGTCAGAAAACGAACAATGAACCATTATGTAGCGCCATTATTTCTATGGATACTCATCAATGGGTTTATTGCCTTTTATTTAAAGGGTGCCGGGTTTTTAATTATTCCAGTATATTTTGGGCTTTTTGCTTTTGGGCTTTTTATTATTAGACAAAAATCAAATGTGCTTTTAAACCTTATTCTAAGTATTCCAGCGTTATTTCTTATTACCCCATTTATTGAAATGTTCCCAGTAGGTTTAGGACTAAAAATTCTTTTTGTAAGCGCTATTCTCACAACATTAACTTTTACATTGCTATTACCCGTTTTTGGAGATTTCGCCAAAAAAGACAGCTGGGCAATTTTCTTTTTAGTGATTTCTATGGGTTTCATTGCTAAAGCACATTTCGAATCAGGTTATGAAAAAGGCAAAGCCAAGTCGAACAGTTTACTTTACATTTATAATGCCGATACACATAAAGCAAATTGGGTTAGCTATGATAAAAACCTAGATGTTTGGACTAAAGCCTATTTAGGTAAAAACCCCAAGCAAGCGAATTCTTGGGAAGAAACGCCCTTGTTTAGTAAATATGGCTCTACATTCACCTATGCTACTACAGCACCTTTGAAGGAATTAGCAGAACCTACAATTGAATTCCTACAAGATAGTGTAGCTAGTAACAAACGCTATATTAAAATTAGAATTAGTCCGAATCGTGCTGTCAATCGCTATGATATTTTTGCCAACGAAAAAATAAGCTTTTACGATTTTAAAGCAAATGGAGTAAAACAACTCGAACAAAAAGAATCCAAAATGAACCGCAACGGAAAGAAAATCCTTAGCTATTATGTGGTTAATAATGAACCGCTAGAAATGCAGTTTGTAATAAAAAACTCTGTTCTTTTTGACATGCAACTTTTAGAAAGCTCTTTTGATTTAATGTCAAATCCATCATTTAGCATCTCTCCTCGAGCTTCTTGGATGATGCCCACTCCTTTTGTTTTAAATGATGCTGTAGTTATCCAAAAAAGAATAAAACCTACTCCAACAATAATCGAAGTTCCTGTATTTATTGAGGCTCGCACAGCAACCCAAAGAAAGCTGCTTTTACAAGCAACTGACAGTTTGAGATCAGAATAACAATAACTATTCGCATCTGTATTATGATTTATGTTTAAGCCATAAAGCTTGAAATCCACCGCCAATTCGTAAATTAAAATCTACGTATTAGCGGTGTTTTATTTTTAAATAGGTACAAAAATGCCCTTGAAAATTTTAATCAAAATCCTGTTGTTTTATACTACTTTTGTAATCTCTATTTTTATTTACAATGAAACAAATAAGCATTCTAGGTTGTGGTTGGTTAGGATTGCCTTTGGCAAAAGCCCTAGTCCAGAACGGATTTTCAATTTATGGCTCGACCACTTCACAGGAGAAGCTTACGGTATTGAAAAAATCAAAAATCCAGCCTTTCCTGATTGCACTTGAAAGCGATAACGTTGTCGGAGCCGTTAAAGATTTTTTGCAAGAAAGCAAAACTCTGATTATAGACATTCCCCCCAAATTAAGGGGACCTAATAAAGAGGACTTTATTGGAAAGATTGAGATGTTGATTCCCTATATAGAAAAATCGAGCATCGAAAATGTGCTTTTTATCAGTTCCACTTCCGTTTATGGAGACCGAAATGATAATGTAACCGAAGAATCTGCCTTAAACCCGGATTCCGAAGGCGGCAAACAATTGGCCATAGTGGAGAAACTGTTGCAAACTAACACACGCTTTAAGACCACTGTGCTGCGTTTTGGTGGGTTAATCGGTCAAGATCGTCATCCAGTTCGTTTTTTGGCCGGTCGTGATAACCTTGACAACCCTGACGCGCCCATTAATCTTATACATCAAGAGGATTGCATTGGAATTATACTAAAAATAATTCAAAAAAATGCCTGGGAGGAAACCTTCAATGCGTCCACTCCTTTTCATCCGTCGCGCTCCGCATATTATTCCCAAAAAGCCGTAGAATTAAATTTGGTTCCGCCAACGTTTAATCATGGTAACCCGTCTGTAGGGAAAACTATTTTGAGTGATAAATTAAAAAGAGTGCTTGATTACACTTTTACAAAAACACATTTATAAAGTGAAAACTAAAATTAGGAATGCATTTTCGACTAAGATAAATTCAGTTGGATTGCCCATATTGGCCTTGTCTTTTGTGTGCTTTTTTTGGGGAACAACATGGATCGCCTCAAAAGAAGGGGTTAAACACATGCCCGCACTTCAACTTGCCGCAATCAGACAATTTATCGGAGGAACCCTTTATGTTTCTTTTTTCCTGTATAAAAAAGCGCCTTGGCCAAAAGGAAAGCAATGGAAAACAATAATCATCTTGAGCATTCTTAATTTTGCATTGAGCAATGGATTAAGTACTTGGGGAGTAAAATACATTAGCAGCGGATTAGGTGCAATCTTAAATGCCGTCTTCCCATTGTGGATTGTAATCATTACTTTTTTTAGAGGTGAAAAACTGGCTAAATTAGCTATTATGGGGCTGATAATAAGTTTTGGGGGCGTTTGCGTTATTTTTTATGATCATCTGAGCGATTTCTTACAACCTGATTTTAGATTTGGTATCTTCCTGTCGTTTATCGCCACAATAAGCTGGGCGTTCGGTAGTTTGTATACCAAGAAAAAAGCGGCCACCTTCAATCCTTATTTCAGTCTGGGGTTACAAATGGTAATTTCGAGCAGCTTCCTTTTTGCCATTACAGGAGCAACAGGAACTAGCGTAAACATAACTTCGATTCCGGCAATTTCCTGGTGGTCGATAGCGTACCTTGTGATAATTGGGTCTGTCTTGTCATTTATCGCCTATATCTATATGCTACAAAAACTCCCTCCCGAAATCAACAGTATTTACGCCTATGTCAACCCGATAATAGCCGTCTTGTTAGGTGCTGTTATCTTTGGCGAAATCCTCACAGTGACGATTGCAATAGGCGGTGCCATAACCCTGTTTGGATTATTTATGGTCAATAAATCAATAAGGAAAGCCCGCAGACTATTACTGGAAAATAAATCCTAAACAAGATGTCCTTAACCATACATTATTAAACAAAAAATCCCGAGATTAC
>JBLIHD010000134.1:0-5565 GCA_047636335.1 Flavobacterium sp. | reverse complement strand
AGTAGCAATTTGGCTTTAAAATTGTTCCTAATGTGGTTTTTTTTTTAATTTGTCTTATTCTTTTCAGCCCACTTAATCTTTTAGGTAATTGCACAAAAAAACATGCTTGAACAAAATATAAAACATCCTTTTTTTCTTTGTTTTTGAAAAATTACTTTAGTTTTGAATTCTATTATAATCCTTATAATAAGATGCAAATTTAATATGATGCGCTTCCGCAATTCGAAAAAACCATTACTATGCAGAAAATTACCATCCTTATTCATTGCAAGGACCATAAAGGCATTATCGCTGCCGTGACCAATTTTATAGTAAAGGTAGAAGGGAACATAACCTACTTAGACCAGCATGTCGATGTGGAACAAAACGTTTTCTTTATGCGATTGGAAAGCGAACTCACTAATCCTTCAATCAGTCTGGAATCCATCAAATCTGATTTTCAGCAAACCATCGCACATGACTTCAATATGTCATGGGATTTATACAACAAGGAAGTAAAACCAAAAATGGCCCTGTTTGTCTCAAAATACAATCATTGTTTGTATGACATTCTGGGACGATATAGTGCAGGGGAATTGAATGTTGAAATTCCATTAATCATCAGCAACCATTTGGATTTAAAACCGATTGCCGATCAGTTTAACATTCCGTTTTACCATGTACCGTTCACCAAAGACAACAAGACGGAAGGGGAAAAGCAACAAATAGAACTGCTAAAAAAATACGAAATAAACTTTATCGTTTTGGCGCGTTATATGCAAATCATAACACCGGGACTTATTTCTCTCTATAAAAATAAAATCATCAATATTCACCACTCCTTTTTACCCGCATTTCCTGGAGCCAAACCCTATCATTCCGCTTTTAAAAGAGGCGTGAAAATCATTGGTGCGACCAGCCATTATGTTACAGAAGAATTAGACGAGGGTCCGATTATCGAGCAGGACATTGCCCGGGTTTCACATATCAATTCTGTCGCCGATTTTATCATGAAAGGAAGGGATCTGGAACGACTCGTTTTGGCAAGAGCCATAAAGTTGCATGCCGACAGAAAAGTGATGGTTTATTCAAACAAAACTGTTGTGTTTTACTAGAGTCCTCAACCCCTGATCTCTCCAAAGGAGAGGAAATGAAACCGGACAGAACTAAGCAATGTGAGAAACAAAAAAAATCTTCATTTTTGATGCGGAATTTTTTTGTCAACTTTTCAAGTTATAACTTCAATTTCCTGCGCTTTTCCATTATTGAAAAATATGACCTTAGTCCAGTATGATTTTGCCTTTGTTTTTGTAGGGTACCAGTCTTTCCCTTCTTCAGCAAGAATAAAAAGCCCCATTTCAGTTCCCAAAACAATAAACTTATCTAGTTTGGGTTGCATTGAAAAAACCGGAAGACGATATTTATTGACCAATTCATCACAAAGCTTTGAAACGTTTTTGGCCACAAAACCCATTTCACTGATAGAAACGATTGAACTGCCATCAAAAGGCCTTTCCAACTCATTGTCCAAGTTAAATCGGGCGATAAATTCTAAAATGTTTCCGTTGTTGTCATAAAAATAAAACGATTTGGCGTTCCAATTGTAGAAATCGGCAATTTTATCAGGCGGAATGACTTCCAAAATATCCGTTCGACTCCCCACCCAGGAAAATGCCTCCATCAGTTGATTGGCTGGTATGTCAAAAGCAAAATGATAGATTGGTTTTTCCTTTTTTGAAAGTCGGAAAGTCAACCTTGTTACGCCTGCGACAAATGAAACAGACTCCTCATTTCTCAAAACGATTTGCAGCCCCAGTATTTTGGTATAGAAACCAATTGTTGCCTTGATGTCAGCTGTCAATAATTTGATTTCCAGAATTTCCATTTTTTTTCTACAAAAAATTAGTCCAATTTCTCCATCACTACCTCACCTCCAATCCGTCAGCAACCTTGGCACCCAAACGGCCATCTACTCTATACCAGAGGCTCAGTTACCTGTTGGTGATTTCGTTCTTTTTATGACCTTCAATACCTGACATATGTGTAACTATATTATTAGTAGTGTTTTGTTGCTGCTCGGTAGACATAATTTTAAATAAATTTCCCGGTTGTGAGAAATGATCATTTTCTCCTTCACAATTTCGATCGTAGCAGTCGGCGAAACGGCTGTTGACCTCAAAAGGGGGTTCTTTATACGCCTAGTCAATTTGCATCTCGTCAAAACTGTTCGGGAAATAGTTTGGGTTTACTTAACCACTCTTTACGGAATGCGCTCCCTATTGAAATGGGCCATTTTCTCATGAAGAATGTAATCCTGCAACAACAGATGCCCCCGAACACCAAAAGAGCCGAGTTTTCATTTTCCACATAGGGTCTTCCTGATGCAGTGGTCAATTTTTTATGTGATTTCATGATTTATTGGTTTAAAGGTTTATGTCAAAAATTACACACTGATTATTATTACTAAAAAGGCTGCTTTTAGGCTTAAAAACGAAAAATAGCTTCGCCAGATCTTATAAAAAAACACAGACATAAAAATGGGAATATGGGTGGAACATCTCGTTTTAGATATCTGAACCACAGCGAACAAGACAATTACGTCCTTACAGTATTAAAGTTAAAAAACTTAACTTTAATACAACAAACTAATAACAAAATCTTAACAGAGGCAAAGGGAAATATATCTGATATTTGCAGTGTAATAAATTGGTTATTTATTATTTGGTTTTGGTTAGTTAAAGAATTGCCGGCATCTAAAGATGCCGGCATTTTTTATTATGAAGTGTTTTTTATTGTGCGGTACCTATGAAGGAAAGGACTTCGGTATTGAAAGTATTGGGTTGTTCCACATTGACCACATGTCCACAGTTTTGGATCACAAATAATGTAGAGGACTTGTAGTGATTTGAGACCACAACTCTTACCGATGGCAAAAACATGTAATCTTCTTCACCCATGACATAGAGCGTAGGTATATTCAATTCCACCTGACGAAACCACTTTAGGACGGGATTAATCTCGGCAGTCAGCTTAAACCATTTGATGAATTCTTTCTGGTACAATTTTTTAGCCTCATTTATAAAAAGCAATCGGGATTGTTTATGACTTTTTTTGGGCATGATGACAAAGGCAAAGAGCTTGTACAAAATCAAATAAGGCAACACGTATTTGAACAAGTTGCCCAGACGCATCAATATCTGGGAGCGAAAATTCATTTTCAAAATAGCGCCGCCAAGAATCATGCTTTGCACCCGATTGGGATACATCTCAGCCAATTGTCTGATCAGTATCGTTCCCATAGAAATACCTACAAAATGTGATTTCCCAATTGTAAGAAAATCCAACACTTCGAGAATGTCATTGGCCAAGGCCGAAAAGGTGTATTTTTGTTTAAAGGCCGTTTTTAAGGTAGTTTTAGATTCACCATGACCGCGCAAGTCCAACAGCAAGACATTATACTGCTTTTGAAAATCCCTGATCTGTTTGAACCAGATGGACGAACTGCCTCCGGCGCCATGGACAAAAGTTACCCATAGGTCAGTATTCGGATTTTCGTAAACGGTATAATTAATCACTTTTATTTTTTTTCCAAAAATAGGACATAAATTTTAAATTACAATCTTAACAAATTATAATATCCGTTTTTTGATTGTAAATCGTAAATTTGCAGAAAATTCGTAAATTATGATTGGCTTATTGAAAGAGAAAAATGAAATTGAAAAACTCCAACAGGAATATAAAAAACTAACTGAGACAGGCTTTAAAGTGGTAGCTGACTCCAAAATTGAAATCACAGAAGAAGAACTAGTCCTTGAAGAATGCGAATCATAATTCACCTTCAATTTTTCATGTTATTCAAAACTATTTCCACACAAAAAAGGGATTCTGAAAAACAGAATTCCTTTTTTATTTTTTGCCAACTAATAAACGTAAATTAAAAAACTCTAACAATAAATTTCTGTGAATAGTTGATTATTCTTTGTAACTATTTTTAGCCTTTTTATTTTCGCCACCATACCACAAAAAATACATCAGTAACATTTTTAGCTCTACCGTCAAGCAATAAATTAATATGATCATTAACTGTATTGATAAATCCAATTCCTAATAAGGCCTGTGGTCTTTATTTACTAACTGAAACAGAGAAATCACAAGCAACATCATAAGCCTTTTTATAATTCTTTTAAGCGATTTCAGCATAGTTCTTTCCAAGCTGTTTTTTAGTGACATTGGAATTCGCATTATCGTTATTACATAAGAATGCTAATCCCCCATTTATTAAAAATAGTGCTGCTTTCAAAAGTGCTTTCTTTATTGCGATGTTATTTAGAATAATTACATTTAAGCCAAAATATAGCGTTTGCAAAAACGTATAGTTTTTATTTAGATTTACTTTAAGCGGAGACTACATTAACACCTAAACTTCTGATTAAAACATTTTAAAAAAAATATATTTTTTGAATATGAAAAAACACATATATAACTTCAAAACCACATTCTGGCCAAAAACTATATTTAATCAATTATAAATCAAATATTTAACATTTTATTTAGAAATAATCTAAACAAAATTTTGCTACTATTAAATTGTGGTCTACATTTGCGGAAATTATTTTTATTTAATCTTAATAACCATCATGAAATATTCTAAATTATTTCTTCCTGCTTTATCCATTGTGTCATTATGTATCATATCCTGCTCTAATGATGACAGTCCAACTGGAGAAGAAACTGCTAACTACAGCGTTCCTGCAAGCTATACATTTGAAAGAAATAGTACTACAACTATAGATTTCTCAGGACAAAGTATTCGGTTACTTATGTTAGAAGAGATGGGGAATATTATAAAGACTGCCGCTACTGACGGAACTCAAGCTAATAAAACAGTTCTGACTAACATGTATTCAAATACAAACAATGCTTTTTCTAGTACAGATTTGAATACTTCAGGAAAACAGTTAAAAGATAAAACAGCAGCTTCAAAAGATTATTTTGAACTATATCAAGGTGGTGGAACTACTACTGAAAAATTAAGCGTTCAAGCATTCTTTGAAACACAATTGACATTGGCACAACAAGCAAGTTCCGGAACAAATGCAACTGCAGGTGTGGCAGGTGTCTATTTAGACGGAACAAGTAACAGATTATTTGCAGCTAATGGTTTAGAACCTCAGCAAATCCTTTTAAAAGGGATGATGGGCGCTAGTTTCATGGATCAAGTAGTTAATAATTATTTGAGTAAGAACAAATTAGACCAAGGAACTAATAAAATAAACAATTCAAATAAAATTGTAGAGCCGGGCAAAACCTACACTACAATGGAACATAACTGGGATGAAGCTTACGGTTATATTTATGGTGTAGATGGTACAAAATTCTGGGCAAGCTACATTAGCCAAGTGAATGCAGACGTTGACTTTAATACTTTAACAGCTGATATCGATTTGGCTTTCCGTAAGGGTAGAGCTGCAATCGTAGCCAATGACTACACAACTCGTGACGCACAAATTAACATAATCAAAGCGAAACTAGCGATGGTAATAGCAGTAAGAGCTGTGTTTTATCTTCAAGAAGGAAAAGGAAAAT
>JBLIHD010000133.1:0-5567 GCA_047636335.1 Flavobacterium sp. | reverse complement strand
TTAGTGGCCGATTGCACATTTTTGATGTAAAAGTCATTAAAGTGATTTTCTTCACAAAGGTTATTTTTATCGTCGCTCATTTAATACTAGTTCAATTTCGTGGGCTGTAAAAGTAGATTTTTTTTAAGAAGGCATGGCTGGATATTTTAAATAATCCTTTTTGATTTGTTTGTGGTATCGGATTTTTTTTATATGTTGCTATTTATCCAAAGGTAAATTTTGTAATAAAAAGGGCTAATTGGATAATGTATAAAGGGCTATTTTTAAATATTTTTGTTTTTTTTTTAAGAGGAGGTTCGATTTCGATTTAAAAAAAAAACATTTTTTATTTTAAAATTAGGGTAGGGTAAAAATAAGGTTTGTTGTCTTACTAACAGAAAGGCGTTTATAGCATCGCTTCAAAAAACATAAAAATATTAAACATGAAAAAGTTAAGAACTATTACCGGAATCGCATTGATGTCAATATTAGGTTTCACATCTTGCCAAAGTGAAGTGGATGATGTGCAAGGTCAAAATCCAAATACGAATGCTGCGAATTCAACTACTGCTAATAATATGAAGCGTACTTCAATGTATGATGGCTCATTTGATAATTTTATTGACGGTACCTCTTGCTCTTCGATTGTATTGCCAGCAACAGCCACAGTGAACGGAGTTAAGGTGAATCTGTTTAGTCAATTCAGTTATACGCAGGTTATTTCGATTTTGGGGGAGTATAACGATGACCAGGATTCAGTCGTGCTCCAATTTCCTTTAAAGGTTAAATTGAGTAACTATACTGAAGTTGTAGTTAACAATCAAACAGAATACAATAGTATTCTTAATACTTGTTCGTCTGCAGAAGCTTCTGGTCAAAGTGCCATTTCTTCTATAAACATTAACTTTCCTATTACAATTTTAACTTATAACTTAAGTTCAGAACAAACGGGAAGTGTTCTTATTACATCCGAACAACAACTATATACGTACATGTCCAATGTAAGCAGCTCAGAGTTGTTTTCAGTAAATTACCCGATGACCGTGACACTCATTGATGGTGCAAAAACAATAGTTACGAGTGACGCTGAATTTCAAGCAGCGATTAATGCTTCGCTTAAAACTCAAGCGACGATTACAGAAGCAGCCCAAAATTCGAAAAAATTGGAAACAGTTTTGGTGAACGGAATTTTTAAAGTTGACTCATTTGTAACTGCTGGCGTTGATTCAGCAAATAATTACAAAGATTTCACAATAGATTTCGCCAATGACATGTCCATTAAAGTGGTCAAAACACTTAGCACGGCTGCAACAGGTACTTATGCGGTCAGTTCAGAATCGAGTGTTTTCTTGAAGTTGAACTTTTCGGGAAATGCCGCTTTCAGCTTATTAAATAAAACGTGGAAAGTTACGAGCTTTAATGCTTCAGCAATCACATTGCAAAGCACTACAAACGCTGCCGTAACTGTAGTGTTGAAACAAATATAAATTGAACGGTTTAGTTTAGAGGTTAGTTGGTTAGAGTACAGCAACTGGAAACGCTTGCTGTACTTAAAATATAAATTTAGAATAAAAAAATAAAATGAAAAAAGGAATTGCATTACTAACGCTGGCTATTGTATTACTGGTTTCCTGCTCACGTGAGGATAGTACAAACAACACTTCTGCAGAGGGGATTCTAACCAGTAATAACCAAAAAGCAACAGGAAGTTCGGCTAATGATTTATTGTCTGATGCCGCTTTCAAAAGTATGGTCGTAGAAGTGGTATATGTACAGGGATTTGAACCATCGACTGCTTCAATCACTAACTTTGTTTCTTTTCTGAATACAAGAATATATAAACCTGGAGGAATTACTGTTGTTAAAAGAGCAATTGCTTCACCAGGGAAAGCCTCTTATACAAATCAGGATATTGTTGACATTGAAGATGCCAATAGAATTAAATACAACTCATCAGACCAGATTGCGGTTTGGGCCTTTTTTGCGGATGGGGAATCAGCCAGTAATACTGATAACGCCGTTGTTTTAGGAACAGCTTATAGAAATACTTCGTTTGTTATTTATGAAAAGACAATTCAGGGTTTAAGTGACAGTCCTTTTGAACCGAGTAGAAGTCTATTGGAAACAACCGTAATTACGCACGAGTTTGGACATATTTTGGGACTTACCAACTTAGGTTCTGCTCTACAAAGCAATCATGAAGACACAGAACATTTAAAACACTGTAATGTGGATACTTGTTTGATGTATTGGTCAGCGGAATCGGGAAGCGGAATTAAAAATATGGTTTCTGGAGGATCGGCACCAAAATTAGATGCAAAATGCATCGCAGACCTTCGTGCAAACGGAGGAAAATAACAAGATGTAAATTATATCTTAAATAAAAGAGAAAATTATGAAAATTAAATATTTATCAATAGTGCTATTTCTTGGCGTAATATCATCAATGAAGGCACAGGACCTAACAAGTTCCAGATCAAATGTAGGGATAAAAGGAGGATATAGTCTGGCTGCGGTTAATTACGATGGCAATGGTGAAACAGGACAACGCCATGGATTTCACGTGGGAGTTTATGGAGAATCCTTTATCAGTGAAAGCTTTTCTATTCAACCTGAATTAATGTATTCACAACAAGGATATGAGATAAAAGATGACAGTGGGACGTTTACCCAAAAAGTGGATTATATCAATTTGCCGGTGATGCTTAAAGCGTACCCTTCTAAAAATTTCTTTTTGGAAGCGGGCCCTCAAATAGGCTTGGCAATATCACATAAAGAAGGCTATGACAGCTTCATTGGCGGTTCAACAGAAATGGAACCAAACAATTTTGATTGGGGAATGAATTTTGGAGGTGGTTTTAAAACTGATTCCGGAATAAGTTTGGGTGTACGTTATCATTTGGGTCTTGGGGATTTGTATGATAGTGGGAAGGCACATAATCGTGTTTGGCAATTTTCAGTAGGATTCGATTTATAGTCCCGTTAGTTTAAATATTTAAACCCTCCCAAAGTAGTACTTTGGGAGGGTTTTCTGCTTATGTATTATTTGTCTTTTGGATTAGTGTAGGCGGTAAAGGAACGGTTTTGATTAATTCCATAAATTGTAAAGTCCGCAAAAATCAATATCTTTGGATTTTAATTAAAGAATGTCATGACCGTTAAAGAAACTCCAACCCAATTAGAACAGTATTTCCAACAGTTTCGAAAGAATATCATAGGAATAGACCAAAATTTTGTTTCACCTTATGGAGAACAAAAAATTGTCTATACTGATTGGACTGCCAGTGGTAGACTCTATCGTCCCATAGAGGAAAAATTGATGAATGAGTTTGGACCTTTTGTGGCTAATACCCATACAGAAACGACAATTTCCGGTACTGCCATGACTAAGGCCTATCATAAAGCGAGACACATCATCAAACATCATGTAAACGCCGATGCCAATGACATCCTGATTACTGACGGAACAGGGATGACCGGTGTGGTAAATAAATTCCAACGTATTTTAGGATTGAAAGTTCCAGAAAACTTAAAAGACTTTATAAATATTCCAGCCGAAAAAAGACCAGTCGTTTTTATTTCGCATATGGAACATCACTCGAATCAGACTTCTTGGTTAGAAACAATTGCCGATGTAGAGGTGATACCTTCTACTGAAGATGGCTTATTCAGTATTGAAAACCTGGAGATACTCTTAGAAAAATATCAAGACAGGGCTTTCAAGATTGCATCGATTACTTCGTGCTCGAACGTTACGGGTATCAGAACGCCATACCACAATGCCGCAAAGGTAATGCATCAACACAATGGACTGTGTTTTGTTGATTTTGCTTGTTCTGGCCCTTACGTGGAGATAGACATGCATCCCGAAGATCCGGAAAGTTATTTGGATGCCATTTTCTTTTCGCCCCATAAATTTCTTGGTGGACCGGGTACTTCCGGCGTATTAGTGTTCAATAAAAAATTATATCAAAACTTAGTTCCTGACAATCCAGGCGGGGGTACTGTTTCCTGGACAAACCCTTGGGGCGAACATAAATTTATTGATAACATTGAAGATAGGGAAGATGGCGGAACTCCAGGTTTCCTGCAAGTGATTAAAACCGCTCTTGTGATCCAGTTAAAAGAAAAAATGGGAATTGAAAACATCTTGGAACGAGAACACGAAATCGTTGATTATGTTTTCTTACAACTAGGAAATATTTCCAACATTAAAATTCTAGCTGGGCAGCATCAGAATAGGTTAGGGGTAATTTCTTTTTATGTTGATGATTTGCATTTTAATTTGGGCGTGAAATTACTGAACGATAAATTCGGAATCCAGACTCGTGGCGGTTGCAGTTGTGCCGGTACATACGGGCATTTTTTACTACATGTGGACCAAGAAACTTCCCATGAATTGATAGATGAAATTACCCTGGGGGACTTAATCAGAAAACCGGGATGGATCAGGATGTCGATTCACCAAACAACTACCACCGCCGAAATTGAAACCGTTTGTCTCAGCATTAAAGCGTTGGCCGAAAACCACAAAAGCTGGGCTTTGGATTACGATTACAATAGGGACACTAATGAGTTTGTTCATAAACAGGCACGGCCATTAGAAGATGAATTAGTCAAAAAATGGTTTTCATTATAATCGAAAGGGGTTCTGATCATAAATAAACTCTATGTTGTCTGCTACGAACTGCAAGACAACATAGAACTTCCAATTTTCTCTCTTGCCCAATCTGGTCTTTTGGCAAACCACTTTTCAGATTGCGTTTGTTCGTGATATGGGTTTTTCAATAAAAGATGTAATTCTTCCAGTAATGAATAATCTTCTTTGTCGGCTGCTTCAATAGCCAATTGTGCCATGTAGTTTCGCAAAACATATTTCGGGTTTACGGAATCCATAGCCGCTTTTCGATCTTTATCAGTTGTGTCTTCCTTTCGCAAACGGTTCAAATATTGGGTAAACCAATAAAGCCAAGTTTCTTTTAGCGGATCATTATCCTCATTGATTTTGTAGAAGGAATCAGTTATCAATGAAAAAGCATCTTCTTCAGATTCCAATTTATTTGTTTGACTTAATTTTCTGAAGAAAATGGTCATATCCGTTTCCGTCTGCTGCAAATTTTCTATCAGTAAATGAATCAGTTGACTGTCGTTTTCTTCTTTCGTAAAGAGGCCTAACTTATTTCGCATCATATCGGCATAAGCGTCTTCATAATCGGTTTGAAAACTATTTAAAATAGATTCTAACTGGGTAGTTTCTTCAATCAATGGGTATAATGAATTGCCCAATTGATATAGGTTCCAAAGCGCAATGTCGGGTTGGTTTCCAAAACGGTATCTACGGTTTTCGCGATCCGTGGTGTTGGGGGTCCAATCTGGATTATAATCCTCCAACCAACCGTATGGACCATAATCTATAGTAAGTCCCAGTATGGACATGTTATCGGTGTTCATTACCCCGTGTACAAAACCCACACGCTGCCAGTGCACAATCATTTCAAGAGTTTTGTTGACAACCTCTTGGAAAAAGTTGATGTAGCTTTCTTTGTTAGCTCCTTTTACTTCTGGGAAATGATGTTTAATGGTGAAAT
>JBLIHD010000132.1:0-5646 GCA_047636335.1 Flavobacterium sp. | reverse complement strand
CCGGTACAATTTCAGGGCCAACGCCTGATAGTTACGGTTCTATGTTAGAATTGACCTGGGGAGGAAAAAACCCAATAAAATTGAACGACGGAACAGAACGAAAATTCATCAATGACAATGACACTGTAATTATCAAAGGTTTTTGCAAAAACGGCCAAGTGAGAATCGGTTTTGGAGAAGTTTCTTCTAAACTGCTCCCACCATTTGTAAGAAAATAGATTTTACAAACATTTAGCCAATAAAAAAGTCCCATACTAAACGTATGGGACTTTTTCTATTTCAAAAACCGATCTCTAAAAAACGGATCACTCAATGCTACTTTTTACTTGTTTCCTTTCTCGAAATCAGCAACAAACTGAGCTAATCCGATATCAGTCAATGGGTGTTTCAACAATCCGTAAATAGCGGAAAGTGGCCCGGTCATTACATCAGCGCCAATTTTAGCACAGTTTACAATATGCATAGTGTGACGCACGGAAGCAGCAAGGATTTCAGTTTCATAACCGTAGTTGTCATAAATCAATCTAATTTCTTCAATCAAAGCCAGTCCATCCGTAGAAATATCGTCCAAACGACCAATAAATGGAGAAACATAAGTTGCACCAGCTTTAGCGGCTAATAACGCCTGACCCGCTGAGAACACTAATGTTACATTTGTTTTAACTCCTCTATCAGAGAAATATTTGGCTGCCATAATCCCTTCTCTGGTCATTGGCAATTTAACAACGATCTGATCGTGCAATTCAGCCAATTCTTCACCTTCTTTAATCATTCCGTCGTAATCCAAAGCGTTCACTTCGGCACTTACATCTCCTTCAACAAGATTACAGATGTCAACATAATGCTTCAAAATACTGTTTTTTCCAGTGATTCCCTCTTTAGCCATCAATGATGGGTTTGTAGTAACTCCATCCAAAACGCCTAATGCTTGCGCTTCCTTAATTTGAGCTAAATTAGCCGTGTCTATAAAAAATTTCATAATATTTATAATTAAATTGTGTGTTCCATTTTTTGAGCGTGACCTTCGTAAAAAAACTCAGGTCGGGCTTTTTGTTTCAATCTTTTATTCGCCGCGGCGAATAAAAGGATTTTCACTTCAATCCCTCACGTAAACTCGATACAAAATTACAACTTATAATGGTTCATCAGCATTTTTTCATATACTTTATCGGGAAGAATGCGCTTCAATACGATCGAAAATTGCTGCATAAAAACCCCCACTTTGTAATGTACTTTAGGTTCTTTGGTCTGGATAACCCTATAAACCGCTTCGGCCATTTCATTTGGATTGCTGCCGCTGTCCACATGTTCATCCATCGTTTTTAAGGTATTCCCATAAGGAATTTCGTAAGCCGAACCGTCCACGACCGGCGCATGATAGCGTCCCGCGGCAATATTAGTTGCAAAATCGCCAGGCGCAACATTAGTAATGTGAACTCCAAATGATTTCACCTCCATCCGTAATGCTTCCGTAATTAACTCAAGTGCTCCCTTTGAAGCAGAGTAAACCCCGCGATAAGGCAATCCCATATACCCCGCGATAGAAGTTATATTTATTATCAAACCTGATTTTTGTGACCGCATTTGAGGCAAAGCCGCCTTTATCACTTCGATGGGGCCAAATAAATTAATCTCAAAATTATTCTTGATTTCCTCCGTTGGAATTTCTTCCAAAGGTCCGGTAATCCCCACACCTGCATTATTGATCACAATATCCAACCTTCCAGATATGGCAATGACTTTGGCGACGGCCGCCTGAATCGAAGCCGTATCCCTTACATCCAGCGCCACCAATGGAAAAACGGAGTTAAGAATCTGTTCCGGGTTCCTGCTGGTTCCGTAAACAATAAAACCCTTGTTATGTAAAAACTCCCCGATAGACTTCCCTATTCCGGAGGAGCCTCCAGTTATTAGAACTACTTTATCCATAATGTGTGATTGCTTGATGTGTGAAACCTCCAAAAATAAAAAAATCCTCCCGAAGGAAGACTACTTTTGTAAAAATATAAAAAAAAAATGGCAAGCGACCTACATCGCACCGCTCAACCACGTACCCTTGCTATGTTCCCATCCTGGGGGAGTCTGCAGGAGCTGGTCGTGTAGGACTTGCCGCTGCAAATATACAATCTTTTTATATTTTTGCAAGCGCTTTGTGCTCTAAAAATAACATTGTATATTGTTGTACTCAAAATTTAAACGATGAAAAAATATAACTTACTATCTATCATTTTATTAGGAATCGCAGTTTCTAATTGTGGAGGTAAAAAAAAGGGAGAAAACAGCCTGTTTAATTTCGACACTTCGAAATTTTCTGCTAAATACCAGCCGCAAGAAGCGCTTACTTTAGCGATTTTGAATCCGGATTCGAAGAAAGTCGACAGCATAATATACTATGTAAATGATCAAAAGATAGCTTCAAAAAAAGAGCTCGACAAACTTACATTTGAATTAAACAACCAGAAATTAGGCTACCAAAACCTAAAAGCATTGGTCTTCTACGAAGGGGGGAACTCAGAAGCGACCGCAAGAGTGGAACTGGTTTCAAATGTTAAACCCAAACTGCTTCAATATACCATTGTAAACACTTACCCGCATGATACTGCTTCTTTTACTGAAGGTTTAGAGTTTTACAAAGATACCTTGTACGAAAGCACCGGTCAAAAGGGCTCCTCCTTTTTCAGAAAATACGATTACAAAACTGGAAAAATATACAAACAGGTTGACCTCGATTCAAAATATTTCGGAGAAGGAATTACTTTCATAAATGACAAGATGTACCAATTGACCTGGCAGGAAAAAACTGGTTTTATTTATAATGCAAACACATTAAAACTAGAAAAGACATTCGTCTACGACAAAGATATCGAAGGTTGGGGAATGACTAATGACGGAAAATATATTTACCAAACGGATAAAACAGAAAAGATTTGGAAAATGGATCCCGAAACCCAAAAGATGATTGACTATATAAATGTCTATTCGGGAGACTCAAAAATAAAATCCATCAATGAATTAGAATGGATCAACGGAAAAATCTACACCAACGTTTGGCAAAAAGATGCCATTGCAGTAGTAAACCCTGAAAATGGTGCTGTTGAAGGGATACTGGATTTGTCTGGTTTAAGAAAATTGATCAATGTTACCCCTGATGACGTATTAAACGGCATTGCTTATAACCCTAAGACAAAAACCATTTTTGTAACCGGTAAAAACTGGGATAAAATGTTTGAAATAAAAGTTTCTGAATAACTAAAAAAAATGATAACACTAATCACCAATATCACGGAATTGCTGCAAGTACGAGAAGCTGGGATTACCAAAGTTTCCGGTGCCGAAATGGCCATTCTTCCAACCATCAAAAACGCCTTTTTACTGATTGAAAACGATTTGATTGCCGATTTTGGTTCGATGGAAAGCTTGCCTTCAATAAAAGCGGACAACGTTATTGATGCGACGGGAAAAATAGTTTTGCCTGCCTGGTGTGACAGTCATACCCATATTGTTTATGCCGGTAATCGAGAACAAGAATTTGTAGATAGAATCAATGGAATGACTTATGAAGAAGTAGCCAACCGTGGCGGTGGCATTTTAAATTCGGCTAAAAAATTGAATGAATCATCAGAAGATGAAATCTACCAGCAATCGAAAGAACGACTAGAAGATGTGATGCGTTTAGGAACAGGAGCGGTCGAAATAAAGTCCGGATACGGGCTTACTTTAGAAGGGGAACTAAAAATACTTCGTGTTATCAAACGACTATCTATCGATTATCCAATAACAATAAAAGCAACTTTTCTCGGAGCTCATGCCTTTCCATTGGAATACAAAGAAAACAGAAAAGGCTATATTGATTTAATCATAAATGAAATGCTTCCTGAAATCGCTACGAACCGCCTCGCCGAATATATCGATATTTTTTGCGAAACAGGCTATTTCACTGTTGCGGAAACAGAACAAATTATGGAAGCAGGAATCTGTTTTGGCTTAAAACCTAAAATTCATGTGAATCAGTTCAATTCAATTGGAGGTGTTCAAGCAGCCATAAAATACAATGCACTTTCTGTTGACCATCTTGAAGTTATGAAGCCGGAAGATATTGTCGCTTTAAAAAATACAGAGACCATGCCGGTAGCGCTGCCATCCTGCTCCTACTTCCTTAGTATCCCGTATGCACCTGCCCGCGAAATGATTGCCGCCGGTCTTCCGATCGCGCTGGCAACCGATTACAATCCCGGATCAACACCCTCTGGAAACATGAATTTTGTGGTGGCTACCGCTTGCATAAAAATGAAAATGACTCCCGAGGAAGCGATAAATGCAGCAACAATAAATGGCGCTTATGCAATGGGAATCTCAAATACACATGGAAGCATCACCATCGGAAAAAAAGCAAATCTAATCATTACAAAACCAATTCCCTCCTACTACCAATTGCCATATGCATTTGGCAGTAACTTAATTGATTCCATAATGCTGGAAGGACAAAGTCTTATATAAAAAAAGAGGAGCTATTAGGCTCCTCTTTTTTTATGTTAAATAAATTACTGTTATCTTAAAACAAAACTTGTTTTAGAAACCAATTCTCCTTTATTGAAAATATTGATATAATAAGTTCCTTCAGCAAAGTCTTTTCCTTTTAAATCTTGAGTAACTTTAACCGTTTTGTTTTCATAAGCAACATTAGTCGCAAAACTATACGTTAAAGTATTCTCGCCAAACGTTTCTGTTTTTTTATCACCCAAGACATTGTTTTTACTATCAATCACCTGAACCTGGTACGTTTTGTCACCTGATTGGGCAATTTGATTTGCAGCAATTGTGAAACTAACTCTAAGAACATCAGCTCTCCTTGCTTTGTCAGTCTCTATTTGCTTCCCGGAATTTCTTAATTTAAAAGCAGATCCCGTCGTGTTCAAAACTGTTAATTTTGAACCTTTTTCAACCGCTTTTGCCAACTCCTCGTTTTGTCCTGCCAATACTTCAACATTTTTCTTGGTTTCACTCAATACAACTACAGTACTATCACGTTGAGTAGTTAAAGTTGTGTTTTGCTTTTTCAAACCTTCGTTTTCTGCCATTAAAGTTTTCATATTGCCTTGCAAAGCAATAAATTGGGTTCTGTATTTTGCAAGTGAAGCAACATCTCCCTCAGACTTCTTTAAGTCCGCGATTAAATTCACCACCTTATCTCTTTCTTGAATCAATTCGTCAGACATTGATGTATTTTCAGCAATTGCAGCATCATATGTCGTCTTTAAAGCTTCCAAATCTTTCATAACCGTCTCTTTTTCAGTCATTGTAGATTTTAATTCAGTTTGGACCGTGGTGACATCAGATGTAACTTTAAAAATATATACTAAACTCCCTACCAGTAAAACTGCTAACACTGCAATTATTGCTTTTAGACTCGAACTACTTTTTTGATTTTCCATTTTAATTACTTTTTTTTTTCAAAATTAACAATTTATATTAAAGTTAAACGAAAGTTAGGACATTTATAGTATTTTTGAAACAAATATTTTTTTTTTATGGAAAAGCTTTTGCCTTTTACAATGAATGATCTCGCCAAAATTACCAACCATAGAAGTGGGGAAATAAAATTTGGGGAAAAAATGATTACGGTCCCAAAAGGGACTGATCCGATCT
>JBLIHD010000131.1:0-5648 GCA_047636335.1 Flavobacterium sp. | reverse complement strand
GAATTTTTAGTACTGAAAGATTTGATGATTTTACTCTTTGGTGCAATTATCTTAAAATGTCCTGTCTTGGTATCGTATATATATATTCGATCTAATGACTGAAAAATAACCCATTGATCGTAGTTCAAAATGTTCCAGAACTCTTCATCATCAACAACATCTTTAATTATAGTTTTACTGAGGGACGCATATTTTAATTTCCCATTGCCTTGTCTAATCCAATAACCAAATTCCCTATAACCGCCAGTGTACACTTTATTACCGATCACTTTTACAGAACGTAATATTGTTTCGTTTGGCGATGGATATAATTCCCAATTGGATCCATTAAACTCCAATAAACCTTCATTGTTTGCAAAGAAAAGATTGTGACTGTCGTCTTGCGAAATCATCCAATTTTGATTTCCTGCTCCATAAGTAGATGGTGCATATTTTACAATTGGAGGTAACTCTTGTGAAAAGCCAAAAGAACATATTAAAAAGAGTGCAATACAAAATTTGCTTTTCATCTGGGTAATGGAATTAATTTATTGTAAAACTAAAAATTAAAAGACAATATTATTATTAAAAGACAATTTTTTAACCAAACAACTATAAATAACAACATTGTGTCAATGTTTTTCTAACTCCATTTCATTTTTAACAACATAAATTTGTGACTTGTTCAACCTCTTTTCTCCGATGAAAATTGCTTACTTTTGTAAAAACACAATATTTTTTATGCAAGTTGACTTTTCCAAGATAGACCCAAAGAAAAACATCATAATTAAAGGAGCGGAAGTTCACAATTTAAAGAGTGTGGACGTTGTGATTCCTAGAAACAAACTGGTAGTAATTACCGGGCTTTCCGGTTCGGGAAAATCCAGTTTGGCATTTGACACCTTGTATGCTGAAGGACAACGACGATATGTAGAAAGCTTATCTTCTTACGCAAGACAGTTTCTTGGACGATTAGACAAGCCTAAAGTGGAATACATTAAAGGAATCGCTCCCGCTATCGCCATTGAACAAAAAGTAAATACCACTAATGCCAGATCTACAGTGGGAACCTCAACTGAGATTTACGATTATATGAAATTATTGTTTGCGCGAATTGGGAGAACATTTTCACCCGTTTCTGGACAAGAAGTCAAAAAAAACACAGTTACTGATGTTGTAAAGGACGTGAAAAACCTTGCCCTAGATAGCAAGTGGCTACTACTGGCACCTATACACCTAGAAGAGGGAAGAAAACTGGAAGACAAACTGAAAGTGCTACTGCAGCAAGGATTTTCTCGAATCTTGGTTGATGATCAAATGATACGCCTAGACGAAATCGACCAACATTCTTTAGACGATAAAGATGTTACACTTATCATTGACCGAATTGTAGTCAAAGAGGAAGAGGATTTTTACAACCGTCTGGCAGATGCCGTGCAAACAGCCTTTTACGAGGGAAAGGGAATTTGCCATTTGAAGGAGTTAAATTCTGAAAAAAGATTTTCTTATTCTAATAATTTTGAGTTGGACGGAATTACTTTTCTAGAACCAAACGTCCACTTATTTAGTTTCAACAATCCTTATGGCGCCTGCCCCGTTTGTGAAGGATACGGAAACATTATAGGCATTGATGCCGAACTTGTAGTACCAAACACCACTTTGTCCGTATATGAAAACGGTATTTTTCCTTGGCGTGGTGAAAGTATGAGTTGGTTTAGAGACGAACTAGTGAACAATGCATACAAATTTGATTTCCCTATCCACAAACCTTTTTATCAACTGAATGACGACCAGAAAGAACTCCTATGGATAGGAAACGAATATTTTCAAGGTCTGAATGACTTTTTCAAAGAATTGGAAGCGAAAAATTATAAAATACAAAATCGCGTGATGCTTTCCCGTTACCGCGGTAAAACCAAATGCTATTCTTGTAAAGGGAAGCGTTTGCGCATCGAAGCCTCTTATGTCAAGATCAATTCAAAAACCGTATCTGATTTGGTAGATTTACCAATCAAACACTTGACAACGTTTTTTGAAGCGTTAGAATTAGATATTTACGAGAAGCAAATTGCAAGACGCCTGTTACTGGAAATCAAAAACAGATTGTCTTTTTTGACCGAAGTGGGTTTAGATTATCTGACTTTAAACAGAAACTCCTCCACCCTTTCCGGTGGCGAATCTCAACGCATCAATTTGGCCACCTCGCTTGGAAGTAGCTTGGTGGGTTCGATGTATATACTAGATGAACCTAGTATAGGCTTGCATCCGAAGGATACGGAACGATTGATAAAAGTACTGTTATCATTGCGCGACTTAGGCAATACGGTAATCGTGGTGGAACACGATGAAGACATAATGAAGGCTGCCGATATGATTATTGATATTGGACCCGAAGCCGGATCATTTGGAGGCGAGTTAGTGGCCCAAGGGACATTTGATGAAATTCTGAAATCGACTTCCCTTACCGCCAAGTATTTAAATGGCGAACTTGAAATAGCAGTTCCCAAAAAACGACGTGCTTTCAAGAATTTTATAGAGATAAAAGGCGCTAGGGAAAACAACCTGCAGAATATTGATGTCAGCTTTCCCCTGGACGTTCTCACGGTTATCACCGGTGTTTCAGGAAGCGGTAAAAGTACGCTGGTAAAGAAAATTTTATTTCCCGCGATGCAAAAAAAATTGGATAATGTGGGTGAAAAAGCGGGACAATTTACTGAAATCAGCGGTTCATTTTCGCAAATAAAACACATTGAATATGTAGACCAAAACCCAATAGGCAGAAGCTCCCGTTCGAATCCCGTGACCTACATCAAGGCTTACGATGATATCAGGGATTTATTTGCCAAAGAAAAGCTATCAAAAATCCGTGGATATCTGCCCAAACACTTTTCTTTTAATGTGGATGGAGGCCGTTGTGAAAGCTGTAAAGGTGAAGGCTCCATAAATGTTGAAATGGTTTTCATGGCAGATGTCCAATTACCCTGCGAAACCTGCAATGGAAAAAGATTCAAGAAAGAAGTACTTGAAGTAGCGTTTGCAGGCAAAAACATACATGACATTCTAACAATGACCATAGATGATGCACTAGCCTTCTTTGAAACAAATCAACAACATAAAATAACGCAAAAATTAAAACCACTACAAGATGTAGGATTAGGCTATGTTCAATTAGGCCAGTCTTCGTCGACCTTATCCGGAGGGGAAGCACAAAGAATAAAATTAGCTTCTTTCCTTGTAAAAGGGGCCACAAAAGAGAAAGCATTGTTTGTATTTGACGAACCTACCACAGGATTACATTTTCACGACATCAAAAAATTACTGGCTTCTTTTGATGCATTAATAGAAAAAGGGCACTCAATTCTTGTCGTAGAACACAACCTTGATTTGATAAAATGTGCCGATTGGATTATCGATCTGGGGCCGGAAGGCGGGGAAAACGGAGGTCAACTTCTGGCTACGGGCACTCCTGAACAGATAGTAAAAATAAAAAAATCCGTTACTGGGAAATACTTAAAAGAGAAGCTTTAAATAAACTATTATCCTTCTTGCTGAGTAGTAACAATTAAAATTATTTAGTCAAAAAAACGGCCGATTTACCTATGTAAATCGGCCGTTTTTTTTGACTAGAACCCAACTTTTCTGAGCACGTATAAAAAGTGATCGCATTAATTATAACAGTTGTCTTCAAAAGTATTACCTTCTTCATCAATAGCTATCAATACTCTTTTCTCTTTTGAAGAAACCCTACACTGATAAAACCAGGCTAAAGACCATATTCCGAATGTGATACAAGAAAGTAATAAATTAAAGTTATGGTTTACTTTTTTTCTTTTTTTGAATAAAACCGCGAAAGGCAACTTGTCATTTTTTTCCTCAATTTCAAATCCTTTATTAATTTTGTCTTTTAAGGCTTTAGTATACTTAAGCAGGTTTTCTTCACTGGTAATTTGGGTAGTTTTCATCCTTTTCATATTTTTATTCCTGACTAAATTCATTCAAGAATATTTGATAAAATTAAGCAGATAATGCATTACCCACAATACCCACTTTTAGTGATATTTATTAAATATTTCTGCGACAATAAATTGGCCCCTAGTCTATTTGTACGGGTACATTTTACGACTAAAAATATGTTATTACACTGTAAATCAATTAGTCTGCAAATTCACACCAATCCATTTTAAGGCGCTATGACAAAAGGAAAGTCGAAAAAAGGGAAACTGACACTATATAAAAAAGGGAAACAACCAACGTCATAATTGTAGTAGTTTTATTTTTGTATGCAGAAAACACAAAAAATTGCTGAATACTGATGCAATTTTGTGTTTTACTTAACCCATCAGAATTTTGCGACTAATTATAATTTTATTTTTAATCTTTTGAACACGGTATCAATAACCTGATTTATTTCTATAGAAATCATAAATTTATAGTTAACGTAGACATAAGTAGCCGTTACCAGAATGGACTTTAGTCCTATGGCAATGATCGGGTTAAAGGGCAATTGCCAAAAATAAAACAACAAAAACAAAACAAATGTTAATGCCATCGAATATAATGTTTGCATTGTAAATGGATACAAATGCAATTTCTTTACCACAAACATTAGTTTTGCAAGGCTATACAATGTTATGGACAACAAAGTGGCGAAGGCAGAACCCAAAATTCCGTAAATTGGAATAAAAATCATATTTAATCCAACTGTAACAAAGACTAAAACAACTCCCAAAAACAATACCGCCCGATAATATTTTGTATTGAAAATTATGGCGTTATTATTCCCCAAGATCAAATCAAAATACTTCGATAACCCTATCATAAACACAACTAAAATTCCTCCCCCATATTCCTTTGGAACCATTTCATATAATTGGCTGATATTAACAAAAATACACAACATCACAAAACCTCCCACCACTTGCAAATTGATGGATGTTTTTTTGTACAAATCATTCAACTCATCATATTTGTTGTCATGCATTAATTTTGCGGTTATAGGATAAACAATTTGATGCATCGCACGGCTTGGAACTGAAATGACCAAAGCAATGTATGTAGCAACAGAATAATACGCTATATTCTCGATTTTGATATATTGGTTAAGCATTATTTTATCAATATCTAAAAGTAAAGTGGCGACACTCCCTGATAATATAATAAAAAAAGTATAAACCATAATCTCTTTGGCATTATGGGGAATTGACAATTGAAATTCCGGCTTTTTTAGGTAAAAAGCATACAACATAGTCACAACAAAAGCCAAGAAGTAAATACCGGCAGTTACATAAACAAATTCGATAACTGTAATCCACTTAAAATACACACCAACCAAAGCTAGCAATGAAAAAGCACGCAAAGCAACTTCTTTAATGAAATTACCAAAAACAGAATGCATGTGAACTCTAGCCCATGCATAAAATATTTCGAAGTAAGCCATACACAATCCCGTGAATGGAATCAACCATAAATAATCCTTCACTATTGGATTTCTCTTAGATAAATATGTTGAAATATCATCAAAGAAATACAGCCCAATTAATAATAAAGGAATTGATAACAAAAGAGGCAATAAAACCGTGAAAGATAAAAATTGGGATTCTTCCTGTTCTGTTTTGCATTGGGAAAAGAATTTTACCAATGAATTCTGCATCCCAAAAGCGAATAACGGC
>JBLIHD010000130.1:0-5678 GCA_047636335.1 Flavobacterium sp. | reverse complement strand
ATTCCAATTGCGAAAGACGTCCCGATAGTAGCTGACAGCATCAACAAAAAAGTTTTTTCTGTTTTGAAGGAGATTATTTATTTTGGTGAGAAACCATACACCTCAATCGATTATGATGGACTGCTAAATTCCTTTATCGGCTCCTATGAGCAACTTCGAAAAGAATATCCAAAAGACGTTTTTGGTTGGGAAGCCGAAATTGAAGGAAGTATAAAATACCAATCTGATAGCATCCTAAACCTGCAAATCAAGCACTACACCTATACCGGAGGCGCACACGGTTACCAGGGACTACGTTCTTTGCTATTTGATCCTGAGACAGGAAAATCTATATCGAACAATCAATTGTTTAAAGACCCGAATGCTTTTAAGGCTTTCGCCGAAAAAAAATTCAGAAGCAAACATAACATCCCCGAAAACAAGTCCATTAACGCTACAGGGTTTCTGTTTGAAGGCGACAAATTTAGCTTGCCTCTCAATATATTTTATACGGAAAAAGGTTTGCTTTTACATTACAACCCTTATGAAGCGTCCTCTTATGCAGATGGACCTAAAGAATTACTGATGTCTTACAAGGAGTTGAATGATTATTTACTACTTAAGTAATTTAAAACTAAACAAATTTTCTAATGCTCAGAATAGCTCCAATATGTATCCCTTCATGAAAACTGTTGAAGAACATTGCATCTGTGGCATTTTTCAAAACAAACCCTGTTGAAGTGGGGTATTCCTGGTAGTTAAGGAAACTATTATTATTCATATCAACCTCCGTTTGATCGATTGTCTCCATAAGTAAATTATAAATTTCATCTACCTCGGCTTGTGTCACATCCTGCTCTGGTTTTGTTCCTTTTTTATATTTTTCGACCAGCGTATCTGAAATCTTCATTGGAAGACCTGATAATTTATAAACAAGCATTTGTTGCACCACAATTATATGAGCAATATTCCAAATCAAATTGTTATTATGCCCCTCAGGAATAGTGTTAAGTTGCGCTAAACTATACCCTTTTAAAAATTGAGATAACATTTTTCTACTAGTTCTGGTAACGTCCAACGATGTGTTCATTTTTAATTTTTTTATAAAAATAATCATTTTCAGCTTTAAATGATTTTTCTTTGCATCAATAAATTAAAATTATTATGAACAAAATCTATTACATCGCGTCTTGTGATACTTGCCGAAAAATCATAAAATCATTACCAAAAGGTAATGATCTGGTTTTTCGTGATATAAAGCAAACCGCTTTGACAGAAGAAGAATTAGAAGAAATGTATCAACTGTCCAATAGTTATGAAGTTTTGTTTAGCAAAAAAGCCCAATTGTATAAATCGATGGATTTAAAGAACAAGTCTCTGACCGAAACTGATTATAAAAAGTACATTCTGGAACATTATACTTTTTTGAGCCGACCCGTTTTTATCATCGACAATAATGTTTATGTTGGGGGCACCCAACAAAACATGCTTCAAGTAATGAAAGCATTAGGGAATGTCTAAAAGAAATGTTGCTCTTTTTGGCGCTACTATTGTTTCTGTAATTTACGGCATTACTTTTACCATTGCTAAGGACGTAATGCCAGAATACATTGATGCCTATGGTTTTATATTATTGCGCGTAAGTGGAGCAATGCTTTTGTTTTGGCTTTCTTGGCTCTTTATGCCAAAAGAAAAAATTGCGATTAAGGATTTTCCCCGAATTATCGCCGCCGCTTTTTTTGGTGTGGCTTTCAACATGCTTACTTTTTTTAAGGGATTAAGCCTCACTTCACCAATCTCGGCATCCGTGATAATGGTCACCACGCCCATGATTGTATTAGTGCTGTCGGCAATCATCATGAAAGAACGTATGCGAAAACGCATGGTCATCGGTATAATTCTCGGATTAGTGGGAACGGCCTTTCTCATTCTTTACGGTAGATCAATCGGTAGTGCCACTAATGCCAGCTTGGGCAACATCTTGGTTTTTGTCAATGCGATTTCCTATGGTTTCTATTTGATAACCGTCAAGAAACTAATGGATAAATACAATGCTTTCACCTTCGTTAAATGGATCTACCTATTTGGTTTTCTGATGGTTTTGCCTTTTGGCTGGAGCCAATTTGAGGCGGTAAATTGGGCGATAGTCCCGATGCATATTTATTGGAAAATAGGTTTTGTAGTGGTCATTTCGACCTTCATAACCTATTTGTTAAACCTGCTCACCATGAAAGAATTAAAACCAACGACCGTTGCCGTTTTTATCTACCTACAACCTTTCTTCGCCACTGTTTTTGCAATTGGCCTAGGAAAGGACGACTTGAGTTTAGTAAAAATAATTTCAGCAATTCTGATCTTTGTGGGCGTTTATATGGTTACCCAAAAAAAATGAAGAAACAACGCCCTGCTTTTTTTGAGTATTCAGCCCCATCATAGCCATTTGTTTTCTGAATAGTGTTCCTTTATGCTTATTTTATAAATGAAAAATGAACATCCGATTCCCGAAAATTACTACCCAAACCAAATCACTGGGCACTAAAAACTGACCACTGACGACTTTTTATTATCTTTGAACTCTTTTACAAAATTATTATGATACAATCGATGACAGGTTTTGGTAAAGCCTCTTTGCAATTACCAACCAAAAAAATAACAATAGAAGTAAAATCCCTAAACAGTAAAGGACTGGATTTGAACGTGAGAATGCCTTCCCTTTACCGCGAAATGGAATTGGGCTTGCGCAACCAAATAGCAGTGAGGCTCGAAAGGGGAAAAATAGACTTTTCCATTTTTATCGAAAGCACGGCGGAACAAACTTCTACTAAAGTAAACGCGCCAATCGTAAAAGGATACATGGAGCAACTGAAAGAAATCACCTATAATGGAGATGACACAGAGTTACTGAAAATGGCATTAAGAATGCCGGACGCGTTAAAAGTGGAACGTGATGAAATTGACGAAAATGACTGGGTACAAATTCAGACCGTTGTCGAAGAAGCTATCCAAAAAATCCTGACTTTTAGAAAAGACGAAGGAATGTCATTGGAAAAGGAATTCCAATTGCGAATTGGAAACATCCGTCAATATATGACTGAAGCTCTCGCACTTGACCCAGAGCGTGTCCAAGCAATAAGGGACCGTTTACAAACTGCAATTTCGGAACTTAAGGTAAATGTGGACGAAAATCGTTTTGAACAAGAATTAATCTATTATTTGGAAAAACTTGACATTACCGAGGAAAAAGTACGTCTAACCAATCATCTGGATTATTTCTTGGAAACAATAAATGCAGCGGAAGCCAATGGCAGAAAATTAGGCTTCATTACCCAGGAAATGGGACGTGAAATAAACACCATGGGTTCTAAATCAAATCATGCGCAAATGCAGAAATTAGTCGTTCAAATGAAAGACGAATTGGAAAAGATTAAGGAACAGGTTTTGAATGTACTGTAGTTTTAGGCAGTACAAAAGATACTGAAATAAATTCAGCATAAAATGAAAAAAGGAAAATTAATCGTTTTTTCAGCACCATCCGGTTCTGGAAAAACGACAATTGTTAGGCATCTACTTGGCCAAGAAGATTTGAATTTGGAATTTTCTATTTCAGCGGCTACCCGGGAAGCCCGCGGGGACGAAGTTACCGGGAAAGATTACTACTTCATGTCTTTAGAAGAATTCAAAACCCACATCAAAAACGAAGATTTCGTGGAATGGGAAGAAGTCTATCGGGACAACTTCTACGGCACCTTAAAAAGCGAAGTGGAACGCATTTGGGCCAAAGATAAAAATGTGATTTTTGATATTGACGTGGCCGGTGGATTGCGAATAAAACACAAATTCCCTGAAGAAACATTAGCCGTTTTTGTGAAGCCGCCCAGTATTGACGAGTTGAAAATTCGATTGAAAAAAAGGTCAACGGAAAGCGATGACAAGATCAATATGCGTATAGCCAAAGCTTCAGTAGAATTGGCTACGGCACCCCAATTTGACACCATCATAAAAAACTACGATTTAGATACTGCCAAGCAAGAGGCGTATGAATTGGTGAAAGATTTTGTGAAAGATTAAAACTATTACTTAAAGAATAAAACATGGAGTTTCACTAAGTTTTTCTAAAACACATCTTGAAACCTTTGCCAAACAAACTTATATGAAAATAGGACTTTATTTCGGAACATTTAATCCAATCCATGTTGGCCACTTAATTATTGCAAATCATATGGCTGAAAATGCCGACTTAGAACAGGTGTGGTTAGTCGTAACGCCGCACAATCCACACAAAAAGAAAGCAACTTTACTGGATGATTATCATCGCTTGCAAATGGCGCACCTGGCAAGCGAGGATTACCCAAAAATCAAACCTTCTGATATTGAATTCAAATTATCGCAACCTAATTATACGGTAAACACCTTAGTTCATCTGGAAGAAAAATATCCAAACCATGAATTTTCCCTCATTATGGGAGAAGACAACTTGAAGTCTTTACACAAATGGAAAAACTTTGAGGTTCTTTTACAGAATCATGACATCTATGTTTATCCGAGACTTTCGCACGAACAGGAAAGTTCAGATTTGAAAAACCACCCGAAAGTTCATTTAATTGATGCCCCCGTCGTTGAAATTTCTTCGACTTTTATTCGAAAAAGTATTAAAGAGGGAAAGAACATCCAGCCATTATTGCCCTCAAAAGTTTGGGAATACATTGATCACAATAATTTTTACAAAAAATAATTACCCCAATATATTTTTCAACTCGGACTCGATTTCTTGAAAAGCGGTATTAAAATTATCGTTTTTACCAGACAATAAGTATACTTCAGTATTGGGCATTTGTTTACTATCCCACAATACTTGCAGTGCTTTATCCTGTAGGAAGTATTTAGCGTTACAATTCCATACAACCGCTACCCCGGTGTTTTTTGATAGCACCCCTAACATTTCGTTTTCAGAAGGAATGATGTAATTAGGGATTACGGAGGGCCTCTTTTTATTGAAGACATACATCCAAAATAATTTTATATGCGGAATTCCAGAATCATGGCTATACCAAATTTGTTCATTCAGCCAAATTTCCGTAGCAGCAAAATCATTCCCTTTAATTTTAGTTTTTAGTCCAGAGGCGTCAATTGCGGTTGAACCCACTATAATTTGTTTGATATCGCCCACTTTTTTCTGGATGGTATCAAAAGTGTCGTATTTGGCAGTCACAATTGCAAAATCCAGTTTCTTTGCGTTAACCAATTCAAAAAGCGTTTGATTTTCATGAAAACTAAAATCAATAAAATCGAATTTTGAAATCAGCGAACTTCCCAAACTACTGAATAAATGTTCAGATATCCCTATCGTGATTAATCGGTTGGCATTAAAAGCTTTGGCCCGAAAACCATTTTCCACATTTTCCAATCGATCTAACGCTTCTATTATCAAGTTATTCAGTAACTTAGCATATTCCGTTGGCTCGACGCCTTTGGATTTTCTATTAAACAATTTATAGCCTACGTGTGCCTCCAGCATCGACATTTGCTGGCTAACCGCCGGTTGACTGATAAATAATTCTTTGGCCGCCAAAGAAAAATTGCGATTTTTATACACCGATTTAAATGTTCTGTACCATTCCAGATTGACCATGATATAAATATATTTATCACAAACATAACTTAAATTATTTTTACTGATGGCATATTCGTCATATCTTTGC
>JBLIHD010000129.1:0-5706 GCA_047636335.1 Flavobacterium sp. | reverse complement strand
GCTTCTCCAGGATGGTATAATTCCGCGGCTTTTGAAAACGCGGCTCATAAAGCAGGTTTATATGCAAAAAGTATCAATGGAGATGCTTTTTCTAATGACATTAAAAAACAAACAGTAGATCTCATAAAAAGCGATTTGGGACAGGTGGATTTAGTTATTTACAGCTTGGCTTCCCCTGTTCGCATGCATCCGGTTACCGGTGTGTTGCATCGTTCTGTTTTGAAACCTATAGGAAGCACTTTTACCAATAAAACGGTAGATTTTCATTCCGGAAAAGTTTCCGAGATTTCTATACAACCTTGTACTGATGAGGATATTGCAAATACGGTCGCTGTAATGGGAGGTGAAGATTGGGCAATGTGGATTGATGCTTTGAAGTCTGAGAATTTATTGGCTCCAGGAGCAACAACGGTTGCTTATTCTTACATCGGGCCATCATTAACTGAAGCAGTATATAGAAAAGGTACCATCGGTAGAGCTAAAGATCATCTTGAGGCTACCGCTTTTAGCATCACTGATAGTTTGGCTGACATAAAAGGTAAAGCTTATGTTTCTGTCAATAAAGCTTTGGTTACCCAAGCAAGCTCGGCGATCCCGGTTATTCCATTGTATATTTCGTTATTATATAAAATAATGAAAGAAGAAGGAATTCATGAAGGATGTATTGAGCAAATTCAACGCTTGTATCAAGATAGATTGTTTTCTGGTGAGGCTGTTGCCACAGATGAAAAAGGACGAATTCGTATTGACGATTTGGAGATGCGTCCTGATGTTCAGGAAAAAGTCGCAAAGTTGTGGAATGAAGCGGTTACCGAAAACTTATCTGAAATATCAGATTTGGAAGGTTATAGAAAAGATTTTTACAATTTGTTCGGTTTTGCTGTTGAAGGCGTAGACTACAAAGGAGATACAAATGAAATGGTAAATGTTCCAAGTATAGTATAATCTGATTTTACCAGTTTGAAAATTTTATATAATGCATCTTAATTCCATAATGGTTTTATTCATTTAGAAATTAAGGTGCATTTTCTTTATATCGGTTTAAACTAATTCATTATGTACAATTTATTAAAAGGAAAAAGAGGAATTATATTTGGAGCATTGGATGAAAATTCTATTGCCTGGAAAACTGCCGAAAGGGTGCATGAAGAAGGTGGTGTTTTTGTGCTTTCGAATGCGCCAGCGTCCATCCGAATGGGGACAATTGATGAACTTGCTCAAAAAACTGGTTCCCAAATCATTCCTGCCGATGCAACATCTGTGGCTGATTTAGAAATTTTGGTAGACAAAGCGGTTGAAGTTTTGGGCGGTAAAATTGATTTTGTCCTGCACTCGATAGGAATGTCAGTGAATGTTCGAAAAGGGAATCATTACACCAACCAAAATTACGATTATACGGAAAAAGGCTGGAATGTATCGGCCGTTTCTTTTCACAAAATGATGCAGGTGTTGTATAAAAAAGACGCTATGAACGAGTGGGGGAGCATTGTGGCGCTATCTTATATGGCTGCACAGCGAGTATTTCCTGACTATAACGATATGGCTGACAACAAAGCATATTTGGAATCGATTGCCCGTAGTTTTGGCTATTTCTTTGGTAGGGATAAAAAAGTGAGAGTAAATACGATTTCACAATCGCCAACGGCAACAAAAGCAGGTCAGGCGGTTAAAGGTTTTGCAGGGTTCCTCGCTTTTTCAGAAAAGATGTCGCCTCTAGGTAATGCAACGGCTTTAGATTGTGCAAATTATACGGTATCCATGTTTTCAGATTTAACCAAAATGGTGACGCTTCAAAACTTACTGCACGACGGAGGATTTTCAAATATGGGAGTTAGTCAGGAGGTTATGGAAATGTTTGAGTAAGGATAATTTTCACGCGAAAATATTTATAAAAAGCATCAATTATTAATTGATGCTTTTTTATTGATAAAGTATATCTTTGTTAAAAAATCGCCCAGTATTTTATAATTAATAGCCCTAGTAAGCATATGTTTTTTTCGTTAATTATTCCAGTTTATAACCGCCCGGAGGAAATAGATGAGCTTTTAGAAAGTTTGTCACTAAGCGATTATAAACGAAGTTTTGAGATAGTTATAGTGGAAGATGGCTCTTCGTTACAATGCGAGGATATAGTTCGTAAACACGAAGTCAAATTGTCCCTTTCGTATTATTACAAAGAAAATTCAGGTCCTGGAGATTCGAGAAACTATGGTATGAAAAAGGCCAAAGGGGATTACTTTATCATATTCGATTCCGATTGTATTATTCCGGCGCAATATCTGACTGAAGTTGACAAAGCCTTGAAAGAAAATTATGTGGATTGCTTTGGCGGACCTGATAGGGCTCTTGACAGTTTTTCGGATATACAAAAGGCAATCAACTTTGCGATGACTTCTTTTCTTACCACCGGTGGAATTAGGGGAGGTTCCGAAAAAATCGATAAATTCCAACCCAGAAGTTTTAATATGGGTTTGTCTCGAAAAGCTTTTGAGGCTTCAAAGGGCTTTGGGAATATCCATCCTGGTGAGGATCCCGACCTATCGATACGACTATGGAATCTCGGTTTTGAAACCGAACTGTTCCCGAATGCTTATGTGTACCATAAGAGAAGAATTGATTGGGATAAATTTTCAGTTCAGGTCAATAAATTTGGCAAAGCACGACCGATTCTTAATAGTTGGTATCCAAAACATAACAAGCTCACTTTCTTTTTTCCGTCCGTCTTTATCGGCGGACTTGCTGTGGCCGTATTGTTATTGATTTTCAATTCTGATTTATTGCTGCAGTTGTATTTTATTTATTTTTTAGTCTTATTTTTGGTTTCCAGCTATCAAAATAAGAGTATAAAAATTGGGGGTTTGTCTGTAATTGCCGTTTGGAAGCAGTTTTATGGATATGGAATTGGCTTCATGGAATCGTTTTTGAAAGTTACCATACTGAAACAAAAACCTCAAATCGCTTTTCCTGAATTATTTTTCAAAATTTGATATGACAAAAATTATTGGTTTAACCGGCGGAATTGGAAGTGGAAAAACTACAATTGCCAATCATTTCAGATCCTTAGGTATCCCTGTTTATATTGCCGACGATGAAGCGAGAAAAATGACGCAATCGGCTGAAATTATAGGCGCCATTAAAGAAACGTTTGGCGAGACAGTTTTTGAGGATAATAGTTTGAACAGGGCTAGGTTGGCCGAAATCGTTTTTGGCTACCCAGATAAATTGAAACTGCTAAACGCAATTGTTCATCCGGCGGTAAAAAAGCATTTTAAGCAATGGCTTTTGGAGCACAATGAATTTCCTTTAGTCGTTTATGAAGCCGCAATTTTATTTGAAAACGGAAACTATAAAAACTTTGACTGGATAATAACCGTATTTGCGCCAGTGGAATCAAGAATTCAACGGGTAATTGAGAGAGATGGAGTCACTCGAGAACAAGTTTTGAAAAGAATAAATGCGCAATGGACTGATGAACAGCGTCTTTCGAAAAGTGATTTTGTTATTGAAAATATTGACTCTGAAATTGCTAAAAGAAAAACCGAAGAAATTCTTAAAATTTTGAAGATAAAACAAAAGGATTCTTAAATGTTAATGTTTGGTTAATAGATTGTCATTCATATTGTTAAAATGCTAATTTTGTACTGATGAATAAAATTTTTTTTAGATTACTTGTTTTGTTGATGAGCTTGTCCTTGGTAGGTATAATTCTTGTCCAAGTATATTGGTTTAACACCTCGTTCAAGAATAACAACGAGCAATTTAAATTTCACGTTACACAGGTTATAGGTAAAGTTGCGGATAAACTTCAAAAACAAGAAGCCTATAGTTTTTATGATAAGTACAATCATTACAAAGACAGCACAGGAAAAATACCTGAAAAAAACGATTTATTAGAGTTTTATTACGTTCAAAAAAATCCACGAACAAATAAAACTATAGTTTATTCAAATAGTATAATATCAGAAGATTACAACATATCATCTACGTTCTTTGATAAAAAGTTTAATAGCGATAGGTTCAAAAACTTTAATTCTAAGCGTGTAACTGAGATTTATAATGATAATGTCATTGATAAACCAAATTTACAGCAAAGTATTACACCAGATGTAAAAATTGAAAAGTCTGGAAATTTAGATGTCTTGGACAACGCTCAGTTTGAAATTTTCTTTAAGGATATAGCGTCTGCAATGCCAATTCAAGAGAGGATTTCGAAGGAAATTCTTCAAAAACTAATTAAAAAAGAATTAGAAGAATATGGCGTAAAGACAAAATTTGAGTTTGGCATATACAGTAATGGTATCGCCACGAAGATCAAGTCAAATGAATTTACTTTTGATAAGGGAGCAACGTATTCCATCCCGATTTTTAGCGATAATGAAGGGAACGAAAAATACAAGTTATTAGTTACGTTTCCCCACAAGAAAAAGTTTTTGTTGTCCGAGCTTGTTAGCATCACAGTTCTGTCGATTATTTTTACATTAATTATTTTAGTGGCCTATACAAGCGCATTAAATCAATTGATACGTCAACGTCAGATTTCTGAAATCAAAACAGATTTCATTAATAATATGACCCATGAGTTTAAAACACCTATTGCCACAATTAATTTGGCTTTAGATGCGATAAAAAACCCAAAAATAATTGACGACAAAGAAAAAGTTTTCAGATACCTCCAGATGATCCGTGATGAAAACAAACGGATGCATGCTCAGGTTGAAAACGTTTTGAGAATATCTAAACTGGAGAAAAAGGAGCTTGATATAGAAAAGGAATCAAGCGACGTAGAAGTGGTTATTAATGATGCGATCGAGCATGTTAATTTAATTTTGGAAGATAGAGGGGGAAGTATTACGACCCATTTTGATGCTACCAGAACGACAGTTTTAATAAATGAAGTTCATTTTACAAACGTAATCGTAAATGTGTTGGAAAATGCGATAAAATACTCAGTAGATGTCCCTGAGATTGATGTTTTTACAGAAAATGTAAAAGACATGATTCTATTAAAAGTGACAGATAAAGGCTTGGGAATGAGTAAAATTGCCCAAAAAAGAGTTTTCGAGAAGTTTTACAGGGAACATACAGGGAACATACACAATGTAAAAGGGCATGGTTTAGGTTTAGCCTACGTGAAAAGAATTGTTGAAGACCATAATGGTCAGGTTTATGTAGAAAGTGAAAAGGGAAAAGGAAGTACCTTCATAATAAAAATACCATTAATAAATTAGATATGGAAAATATAAATAAAAAAATACTTTTAGTAGAAGACGACCTCAATTTCGGTGCGGTACTTAAAGATTATTTAATGCTAAATGATTTTGATGTTACTCTTGCCAAAAATGGTATGGAAGGATTTGAGAAATTTAAAAAAGACGCATATGATTTATGCATCTTGGATGTTATGATGCCTTACAAAGATGGGTATACATTAGCCAAAGAGATAAGAGAAAAAAATGGGGAAGTGCCAATTATATTTCTTACCGCAAAATCTATGAAAGAGGATGTGTTAAAAGGGTATAAAGCCGGTGCTGATGACTATCTGAATAAGCCGTTCGATTCAGAGGTATTACTGATGAAAATAAAAGCGATCATTCAAAGAAAGTCATCGGATACCAAGACGGAACAAGTTCAGCACGAATTTAATATCGGGAAATTCCATCTTAATTCAAAATTGAGATTCTTGACTTTTAATGGTGAAGAGCCTAT
>JBLIHD010000128.1:0-5731 GCA_047636335.1 Flavobacterium sp. | reverse complement strand
GTTGAATCAGTTGATTGAAAAGGAGCTGGAGAAAATTGTTTCTCAAAATGTCCAAATTGTTTGGCAATGCGGTAAGTTATATTTCGAAGATTATAAGATACACAATGCTAATAATGTGCAAGTTTTTCCTTTTATAGAGAGAATGGATTTGGTTTATGCAGTGTCGGACATTATTATTTCTCGTGCGGGTGCGTCATCGGTTTCGGAATTGTGTATTGTCGGGAAGCCAGTGATTTTTATTCCTTCTCCGAATGTAGCTGAGGATCACCAAACGAAGAATGCAAAATCAATTGTAGATAAAAAAGGGGGGCTTCTTTTGAAGGAATCCGAATTGGATGCTGAATTCAGTCTTGTTTTTGAAGCTTTATTGAAAGATGAAGGGAAACAAAATCAATTAAGCGAGAATATTAAACAATTGGCGATGCCAGAGGCGACAAAAACAATTGCCGATGAAATCGTAAAACTAATACAATAATAAATGTCAAAAAGTCATTGGACTTTACGAGATCAAACAAAAAACAGAAAAAATGAACTTAAACCAAATTCAGAACGTCTATTTCATCGGAATCGGTGGCATCGGTATGAGTGCTTTGGCTCGGTATTTTAAAAATATCGGGAAACAAGTTTCAGGTTATGATAAAACCCCAACGACTTTAACAAAGGAACTGATAGATAGTGGTATTGCGATTCATTTTGAAGACAGTATTGATTTAATCCCTAAAGAGTATTTCGTCGAAAATACTTTAGTGATTATTACACCTGCAGTTCCAAGTGCGCATTCCGAGTGGAATTATTTTGTTGAACGTGATTTTCACGTCAAAAAAAGGGCAGAGGTTTTAGGAATAATAACAAAGGACACTTTTTGTTTTGCAGTGGCGGGAACACATGGAAAAACAACTACCTCAAGCATCTTAGGGCATATTCTATATGAGACTGGAGCTGATGTTACAGCTTTTATAGGAGGTATTGTAGAAAATTATAATTCAAATTTGATTGGTGGCGGTAAAACGATTACGGTCGTAGAAGCGGATGAATTTGACCGTTCTTTTTTGCATTTGCATCCCAATATTGCCTGTATCACTTCGATGGATGCCGATCATTTGGATATTTATGGGACTAGTGATGCAATTGAGGCGTCATTTTTAGAATTTGCTGAAAAAGTGAAAGACAAGAGCAAATTGTTTATAACCAAAGATCTTCCATTGCAAGGTGTTACAGTGGCAGTAAACGAAGATGCTGTTTACAGTGCTTTTAATGTTAGAATTGAAGATGGAAGTTATTTATTCGATATAAAAACACCAACTGGAGTCTTATTCGATTTCCATTTTGGATTACCTGGAAAACATAATTTAATGAATGCTTTAATGGCTATTGCAATGGCTGAAATATTCGGCACCCCAACCGACGCCATTGCAGTAGCCTTAGCTTCATTTAAAGGGGTTAAAAGAAGATTTTCATATCAAATAAAAGAAGAGCATCTAGTTTACATTGATGATTACGCACATCATCCAACAGAGATCGACGCAGTCTATCAGGCAGTACGTGAATTGTACCCCAATAAAAAAGTTTTAGCGGTTTTTCAACCGCATTTGTTTAGCAGGACTAGAGACTTTGCAGATGAGTTTGCAAAAAGTTTGTCCCATTTTGACGAAGTTATTTTAATGGATATTTATCCGGCCCGTGAATTGCCGATGGAGGGTATAACATCAGAATGGCTATTGGGTAAAATTGATAATGAGCATAAAGAAATTGTTTCAAAAGACCAGTTAATAAAGGCTGTTTTGAAAAGTGACGCTCAAGTCATCGTAACCATAGGAGCGGGTGATATTGGAGAGTTGGTAGTAACAATAAAAGAAGCGTTAAATGAAAATATTTAATTGGACAAATATCAGATTGGTGCTCATGTTGGGAATAGTGATTTTCCTGTTTTCGTTTACTTCAAAACGAAATGAAAGTAGAAAACTCACTAAAGCAGTGGTTGTTTTTGTAGGGGATAACGCGCTTTTTATAAAGCGAGAAACGGTTAATAAATTGTTAATAGAAAATAAGAAGAATGCATCAGGCATTCAAAAAGATAAATTAAATTTGAATAAGCTGGAGAGAATACTGGATTCAAATGAGCTGATTGAAAAATCGGATGTGTTTGTGAGTATTGATGGTGTCTTAAAAGCAATGGTAAAACAAAAGACTCCTATAGCCAGGGTTTTTAGCGATAATGGCTCTTTTTACATTGACTATGAAGGGGGTAGAATGCCCTTATCGGATAATTTCACGGCTAGAGTTCCGCTTGTTTCGGGAGTGATAAATAAAAAAAATAACGGGGAACTGGCCGAATTATTTCGGGTGATTTATGATGATGAATTTTTGAAAAAAAACATCATTGCCATCCAGGTTTTGCCAAATGGAAGCTTAAAAATGCTCAATAGAAACTTTGATTATCAAATTGATTTTGGCAGTATCGTAAATGCGGAGCGAAAATTTAAAGATTACAAGGCCTTTTTTCAAAAAGCAGTTTTAGATAGCTCGTTATATAAATATAAAAAAATTGATCTCAGATTTACAAAACAAGTAGTTTGTACTAAATAAATAGATAATGGAAAAAGAGAATATTGCAGTAGGTCTAGATATTGGGACAACTAAAATTGTTGCCATGATCGGCAAAAAAAACGAATATGGTAAGTTGGAAATTTTGGGAGTTGGTAAATCTAAAAGTTTAGGTGTGGCTAGAGGGGTAGTGAATAATATTACCCAAACTATACAGTCTATCCAACAAGCAATACAGGAAGCTGAAAATAATTCAGGTTATAAAATAAAAGATGTGGTTGTAGGTATAGCTGGTCAACATATTCGCAGTATTCAGCATACGGATTATATCAGTAGAAGTAATCCTCAAGAAGTGATAGGAGGAGATGACATCCAGTTGTTGATTGATCAGGTGAACAAGTTAGCTATGTTGCCCGGAGAGGAAATCATTCATGTTTTGCCGCAAGAATTTAAAATAGACGGGCAATCTGAAATTAAGGAGCCTATTGGGATGTACGGAGGAAGATTGGAGTCAAGTTTTCACGTCGTGGTAGGACAAGCGTCATCCATACGTAATGTAGGTCGTTGTATTCAAAGTTCAGGAATTGAATTATCTGGTTTGACATTGGAGCCATTGGCATCATCGGACGCAGTTTTGAGTCAGGAAGAAAAAGAAGCTGGTGTCGCTTTGATTGATATTGGAGGAGGAACAACAGATTTAGCCATTTTTAAAGATGGAATTATTCGCCATACGGCTGTAATACCTTTTGGAGGAAATGTAATTTCTGATGATATAAAAGAAGGCTGTTCTATTATTGAAAAGCAAGCCGAATTACTGAAAGTTAAATTTGGGTCTGCTTGGCCGGGTGAGAACAGAGATAATGAAATAGTTTCTATTCCAGGTTTAAGAGGAAGAGAGCCAAAAGAAATTTCTTTGAAAAATTTGTCAAAAATAATTCATGCCCGTGTGGTTGAAATTGTAGAACAGGTTTTTACAGAAATAAAAGCATATGGACACGAAGATCCACGAAAAAAATTAATTGCAGGGATTGTACTTACCGGTGGTGGAGCACAGTTAAAGCATATTAAGCAATTAGTGGAGTATATAACGGGAATGGATACCAGAATTGGATATCCAAACGAGCATTTAGCAGGTGATTCAGAGGAAGAATTTTCAAGTCCATTATATGCTACGGCGGTAGGTCTTGTGATGAATAGCATAGAGAATAAAACACAAAGTGCTGTTAGGAAAGGTGATGAGATTAGTCCACCAAAAGTAGCGTCGTACCAACCGCCAATTGACGAAGATCAGGATAGAAGAGAAGAAGTGGAGGAGATGGAACATAAGAATAGTACGAAAAAAGAAGAGTCTACAGGAGACAAAATAAAGAGATCATTTTTTGATCGCTATGTTGACAAGATTAAAGATTTTTTAGATAACGCAGAGTAGGGCAATGTCCGAAACAAAGGATACAACAATTAATAATTAATATCAAAAACCAAATAAAATGATGAGCAACTCAGAATTTGGAAGTATTTCATTTGATTTACCAAAAAACCAATCAAATGTAATCAAAGTAATTGGTGTAGGTGGAGGCGGAAGTAACGCTATAAACCACATGTTTAAACAAGGAATTAAAGGGGTGGATTTTATCGTTTGTAATACTGATTCTCAGGCATTGCAAAGTAGTTCTGTGCCCAATAAAATTCAGTTAGGGGTAAATTTGACTGAAGGACTCGGTGCTGGTGCTAATCCTGATGTAGGACAACAGTCAGCTATTGAGAGCATCGCCGAGATTGAAAAAATGTTAGATCGCAATACTAAAATGGTTTTCATAACGGCAGGAATGGGTGGTGGTACTGGAACGGGTGCTGCGCCGGTTATTGCCCAATTGGCAAAAGAAAGAGAAATTCTTACCGTAGGTATTGTAACGCTTCCGTTTTTATTTGAAGGTAAAGTTCGTCAAGAACAGGCTAAAATAGGTATTGAAAAATTACGCAAACAGGTAGATTCTTTAATTGTTATCAATAACAATAAATTAAGGGAAGTATACGGAAATTTGGGTTTCAAAGCCGGATTTTCAAAAGCGGACGAAGTCTTGGCAACCGCTTCAAGAGGTATTGCCGAAGTTATCACGCATCACTATACTCAAAATATAGATTTAAGAGACGCTAAGACCGTTCTTTCAAATAGCGGAACCGCAATAATGGGATCTGCTGTCGCTGAAGGCGAAAACAGAGCAAAAGAAGCGATCGTTTCCGCGTTAGATTCTCCTCTACTAAATGATAATAAAATCACAGGTGCCAAAAACGTATTGTTGCTCATCGTTTCGGGGTCTAATGAAATCACTTTAGATGAAATAGGGGAGATCAATGACCACATTCAAACTGAAGCGGGACACAATGCTAATATTATTATGGGTGTTGGTGAAGATGAAACCTTGGGAGATTCCATTGCCGTAACTATTATTGCAACGGGATTTGATATCGAACAACAAAATGGAATCGTAAACACGGAGCCAAAGAAAATTATTCATACGCTAGAGGACGAACAAAGAAGCGTTCATAATCTAACGAAAGATGCAGTTCCTGCATTCGACTTGAATAATGAATCTTCAAAATCAAATTCTGATGAAAGAATCGTTTTTGAATTAACTGAAGACAAAGTTGCGCCAGAAGCTATCGTTCCTGTTCCAGGAAATGAAGAATTATTGGCCATGTCTGAGTTTATTAAAAATTTGGATGTTACTTTTGAAATTGTCTCTCCAGTCAAGGAGGTAGATTTCACTTTTACTGCGCCAAAAGCTGCTGAAGTTAAGGAAGTTCAACAGCCAAAAGCGGTAGAAAGAGAAGAGCAAACTGCTTTTTCTTTTGATTTGCCACTTTCTAAACCGGAACCAGTTGCGAAAGTTGAAGAGAAAAAGGTATTGTTCGAATTGACAAACGAGACACGTGATATTAAAGTAAATCAACCTGTTGAATTTGTTCCTGTAACCGAGTTATCAGAAAATGGAATCATCAAATATTCTCTTGAAGAATATATGGAAGCAGACGCTGATTTTACGCCTTCCAAGCCCGCTGCAAAAGTAGTGGAAGAGGTTGTTCCCGCGGAGTTGAACATCACGATGAAGCAAGTTGATGCATCTAAGGATGCAGCTTCAAAATTCGAAGAGATTTCTCCAATGGAAATGACTATCGAAGAAACACT